>JANNAJ010000007.1:0-1993 GCA_031384285.1 Verrucomicrobiota bacterium | reverse complement strand
TGGCTTGTCGCGCTGCGCGAACAGGTCGGCTCGCTCCGGTTCGGTGTGGTGCAGATCGTGGTCCACGAAGGACGCGTGGTGCAGATCGAGCGGACCGAGAAAGTCCGGTTCGATCCGAAGATCGCATCCGCCGCCTGACCTGAACGCCGACCCCGCCCGGAGGCATGACAACCCCTGATCCCGCAGCGCAACCGACCCCGACCGTGGAGGTGCCTGTCCAACGAAACGACAGCCCCTTATGAACATCCCCCGCTGGTTGGCAGCCGCCGCGCTGTCCGCCTCTCTCGCTAGCACCTTCACCACCTCGGCCGACGACTCCTCCGCCACCATCGCCGCGCTGCTCAAACGCATCGGACAACTCGAAGAGAAAGTGATCGCCCTGGAGAACAACCACGCCACTGCGGCGTCGCCGGCCCCCGCGGCTTCCGCCGCACCGGTGGACACCGCGCGCATCGCCTCGCTGGAGCAGCTGGTGAAGGTGCTCGACCGGAAGAACGAACTGGCCGACGAGGCCGCGGCCGAGAAGGCCAAGACCGCGCCGGTCCTCACCGCCGGGCCCGGCGGGTTCCAGCTCCGGTCCGCCGACACGAACTTCGTCATCAAGCTCCGCGGCTACGCCCAAGCGGATGCCCGGTTCTTTCCTGACGACAACGGCGGCGGAACGGTGGACGACCAGTTCTTGATGCGGCGCGTCCGGCCGATCCTCGAAGGCACGCTCCACGAGAAGTACGATTTCCGCATCATGACCGACTTCGCGTCGGGCATCACGAGCAGCGCCGCGAACAAAGGCTTCCTGCAGGACGGCTACCTGACCGCGCGCTTCTATCCGGAGTTCCAGGTGCAGGCCGGCAAGTTCAAGGAACCGGTCGGTCTCGAGCGCCTCCAATCCGGTGCAAACCTGCTCTTCATCGAGCGCGCCTATCCGACCCAGTTGGTGCCCAACCGCGACGTCGGCTTCCAGGTGCAGGGCGACCTGGCCGGCGGCCGGCTGAACTACCAGGTCGGCGCCTTCAACGGCGTGGCCAACGGCGGCAGCGGGGACGCGGACACGACGGACGACGACAAGGACATCGCCGCGCGCCTGTTCGCGACGCCGTTCAAGGACAGCGACAACGACTGGATCCGCGGCCTCGGCTTCGGCGTCGCCGGCACCATCGGCGACCAGGAGGGCAACGCGACCGCCAGCAACCTGCGCACCGCGGTCTCTCCCGGACAACAGCGCCTCTTCGGCTACCGCAGCGGCGCGGGCACGAACGCCGCGACCGCGAACGTCGTCGCCGACGGCCGGATCTGGCGCGTCTCGCCGCAGTTCTACCACTACATCGGGCCCTTCGGGATCATCGGCGAGTTCGTCGTCTCCAACCAGCAGGTCCGCCGCGACGACGGCGCGAAGACCTTTGCCAAGCTGGAGAGCACGGCCTGGCAGGTCGCCGCTTCGTGGTTCCTCACCGGCGAGGACAACTCGTTCAAGGCCGTCGCGCCTCGCAAGCCGTTCACCATCGGCGGTGAAGGATGGGGCGCCTTCGAGGTCGCGGCGCGCATCAGCCAGCTCGACATCGACGACGCCACGTTCCCGCTCTACGCGAACGCCGCTTCTTCCGCGACCAGCGCCACCAGCTGGGGCGTCGGGCTCAACTGGCACCTGGACAAGAACATCAAGGCCAGCCTCGACTACGAGCAGACCGATCTCGGCGGCGGGTCCTCGCCGCTCCTCGACAACGGCGAAAAAGCCGTCCTGACCCGCGCCCAGGTCTCCTTCTGATCCCAGCGAATCCCCACCCGACGCGACATCCCCATCCCATGAAACGATTCTTCACCCTCCTCCTCGCCGCCGCCGCGTTCACCGGCGCGCTCGCGAAAGACGTCACGCTGCTCAACGTCTCGTACGACCCGACGCGTGAGCTCTACAACGCGGTCAACAAGGCCTTCTCCGAGCAATGGAAGGCCAAGACCGGCGACACCGTCACCGTGCGCCAATCCCACGGCGGATCCG
>JANNAJ010000735.1:0-2588 GCA_031384285.1 Verrucomicrobiota bacterium | reverse complement strand
GGCGGGTCTCAAGTCGCAGGTCGCAAGTCGCTGATCTCAGCCGGAACCATGCAGACGGATCCGGGTGGCACGGCCAACTTGGCCGTTCTCGGCGGCAACTTGCCGCCGAGTTTCGGCACCGGCCGCGCGCACACCAACGGGTGCATTCCCGGCGCACCCGGAGCGGCGGGCGAGTCGCCCGCCACAACAGGCCGGTGGCCTGTTCCACCCAGACCTCTACTGCGTCGTTCCGGCTCGGGTCTCGGGTCCCACGTCTCACGTCTCATGGCGCCTCGATGTCGACCTTCGGCGGGGCCGCGAAATCTTTCCAACGTCGCTCGATGTCCGCGGCATCGGGCGGTCCGTCGGACACCACGAAACGGTAGCGCGCGACGTAGGGCTGGCCCGGCTTGATCTCCCAATCGCCCGACTTCGACGGCGAGAAGCAGAAGAACGGTTCGGACGGATGCGTCCGGACCGGCTGCGGCGCCCGGAAGTTGTCCGGATGCCCCAGCACGGCGATCCCGGTGCGCACGCCCTGGACGTCGCCGCCGACCCAGCACCAGCGGGCGGGCTTCCCGTCGCTGGCCAGACGGTCGGTCACACCCTCGCTGGTGAGGACGCTGCAGGCGTTGGTGCCGTTCCACGACCGCGCCCCGCGCAACCCGAGCCCGCCGTAGTGATAGGCCAGGAGCTTCAGCGGGATCGGGCCGGCGGTGCGCTGGGTGATGTCGAGGTCGAAGACGTTGACCGGGGCCTTCTCGCTGCCGCCGACGTTGAGCAGGCGCATCTCCCAGGTCTCGTCGAGCGCGACCTTCTCCGGTTTGGCCAGCATGTCCACGAACTGGTGGCGGCTGCGGAATCCCGCATGGACCCACCCGCTCCACGTGGCGTCGAGCGCGACGAAATCCACCCGGCCCTTGCCGTCGCCCATGTTCCAGAAATCCGGGTTCCGCCCCTCGAACTCGGTCTTCGTCCACGGCGACCAGATCCCGTGGTGATGGATGTGGTTCGGCGGATAATCGTCGGTGAGCAGCTTCCCGGACGGGCTGAAGACCGCGCCGACATAGCCGCCGCGACGGTAGATCGGCGGGATGTCCGACCTCGGCATCGCGCCCGGCTGCCCTTGGTAGACGAACACCGGCCGGCCGGTCCGCAGGAACTCGACCTTTCCGCCGGTCGTCGGATGCGCCTGCAACGGTCCGGCTCCGCGGGGCGCGGGCGCCTTCGGGCGCAATTGGAGGAGCGAGGACGCGCCATGACGCAGTTGCGGCAGCACGAACCAAGCGCGCCGTTGGGCGTCCACCTGGACCGGATAGTTGATGCGGTCGAGCGCGTTCTCCGGGCCGACCAGCCGCACGGGAGCTTCCACACCATCGGGCAGCGGGAAGGACACGATGCTCTCGCGCCGGTCGATCTCGCCGGCAGACACGCGGACGAAGACGTCATCGCCGCGCGCCGACGGCATCGGCATCGCCGACGCGACCGATAGGAGAGCGATCAGGCGGGAGGCGTTCCGGAGCCAAGGCATGCGGGCGATCGTAGCCGCGCAGCCGGGAGGCGGAAGGCGAAAGACCCGGCGGGAGCTAGGCCGTCAGCGCCGCGTCCCAATCTTTCCAGACCGGCTCGTAGCCGAGCCGGCGGATGAGCGCGGCGACCTCTTCGGGCGACCGGTCGTCGGCGATCTCGAACTGGCCGGTCGCGTTCGTCGCCCGGCCCGTGGCGAGGATCCGTTCGCCGGCATCGGCCGCCAGCGCGACGATCCTGCCGCGCACCGTCTGATGGATGGCGTCTTTGCCGGCCCCGGTGTAGCCGCCCGGTTCGGTGTGGCTTCCTGCGCTGGCGTGGGTGATGCCGAGCGGCAGCAGACCATCGCGGAGCGCTGCCGGCTCGCGCGTCGATAGCACCAGCCCCACGTCGGGCAAGAAGAGCCGGAACGCCGCGATGAGCTGCACCAGCTCGCGGTCGCCGAGGTGGGTGAGCGGCTGGAAATCCCCGGCGCACGGACGCAACCGTGGCAACGAGACCGTGACCTGCGCCTTCCAGCAATGCCGCGACAGGTACGCCGCGTGCGCCGCGGTCGCCAACGCCTCCGTGCGCCAATCCGCCAACCCATGCAGCGCGCCGATGCCGAGACGACGGAATCCCGCCGCGTAGGCGCGCTCCGGACACTCCAGCCGCCAGTTGAAATCCCGTTTCGGCCCGAGCGTGTGCATCCGTCCGTAGATCTCGCGGTCGTACGTCTCCTGGTACACCACGAGCCCTTCCGCGCCGGCCGCCACGAGCGGACGGTAATCCGCCGTCTCCATCGGCCCGATCTCCAGCGAGAGCGAGGGGATGGTCTCGTGGAGCGCCCGCACGCAATCCGCGAGGTAGCCGTTGGAGACGAATTTCGGATGCTCGCCCGCCACCAGCTGGATGTTGCGGAACCCCTGGGCCGCGAGCGCCCGGGCCTCGCGCCGGACCTCGTCCACGCTGAGCGTCACGCGGAGGATGGCGTTGTCCCGGGAGAAGCCGCAGTACGCGCAGTTGTTCACGCACTCGTTGGAGAGATAGAGCGGCGCGAAGAGCCGGATGACCTTGCCGAAGCGCTGGCGGGTCAGGGCCTG
>JANNAJ010000074.1:0-11118 GCA_031384285.1 Verrucomicrobiota bacterium | reverse complement strand
CCGGACACCGCACGCTGGACATCGAACGTCGTCGGGTGGACACACGCCTGCCGGGACGTCCGCTGGTCGTGGAATCTGAAGACAGGAAAACCGGCTCCGGAGTGCGCCTCCTGCTTTCCTGCTTTCCAGATTCCACAGCTTCCTTCGGAGCGCCGATCGTTTGTTCTCCGGACATAAAAAAGCGCCGGCCCCCTCGCGGGAGCCGGCGGTGCTTGCGGCATCTCCAGCGGCTCAGGACGCGGCGAGGGAGCCGTACGTGATGGCCTGGATCTCGCGGCCGGAGCCGTCGCTGACCTTGCGGGTCTTGGGATCGAAGTAGCACATCATGCCGAGGCGCTCGCTCATCTCGGCGAGGGAGATGACGGTCTGGACCTTCACGGCGAGGTCGATGCCGGCGTTCTGCGGTTCGAGGCCACGGATGGCCTTGAAGAAGTTGCGGTGGTGGTTGGCCACGCTCTCGGAGTTCTCGCCGGTGAACGGTTCGCTGGTGACCGGATCGATCTCCTCGGCGAACGGGCGCTCGGGCTTCAGCTCGACCTTGTTGCCGGCCATCGTGAGCGTCGCCTTGTGGCCGCGGATCATCTCCTGCGTGCCCTGCTCGTTCACCGTGCTCGACGTGATGTGCATCACCATGCCGCTGGGGAACTCGGCGATGAGCTGCACGATCTCCGGCACGTCGCGGGTGTAGGCGGTCTTGGAATCACCTTCCGACTTCGAGTCGGTGTCCACCTTGCGGTTGCCGACGCTGGCGACGCGGAGCGGGAACTCCGGATTGCCGGTGGCCAGCATGTACGGATGCAGCTTGTGCGGGAAGAGGTCGCCCAGCAGGCCGGAGCAGTACGGCTGGTACTTGCGCCAGCGGAAGTAGTGGTCGGGGTTGAACGCGACCTTGTTCTTGATCTGCTTGCCCATCCAGTCCGCCCAGTTGACGTCCTCGGGCGTGCACCACTTCTGGATGGTGTAGTTCCACTCGCCCTTCGGGTTGTTCCGCATGTAGCTGCCCTGGCTCATCACCACCGGGCCGATCTTACCGGCGCGGATCCATTCGGCGGCCTTGTGCCATTTCTTGTCGGAACAGCCCTGCGAGCCGACCTGCACCAGCTTGCGGGTGCTCTGGACCGTGTCGTAGATCTCGAAGGCCTCGCCGAGATAGCGGGTCATCGGCTTCTCGACGTAGACGTGCTTGCCGGCGGTCAGCGCGTCGCAGGTGATGCGCGTGTGCCAGTGGTCGACCGTGGCGCAGAAGATGACATCGATGTCCTTCCGCTCCAGCACGCGGCGATAGTCGCTGTAGCCCATGGCTTGCGGACCGGCCTTGGCCTTGCCGGCCTCGACGCGGTGCTTGGAGACGTCGCAGATGGCGGCGAGCGCGATGTTGTTGGCCGATTCGTCCACGTCCTTGCAGGTGCCGACGTGCGCGCCGTAGCCCTGTCCGCCGACGCCGACGAAGCCGCAGACGATCTTGTCGTTCGCGCCGAGCACGCGTCCCGCGTAGGGGGCGACCCCCGAAGAGACGCTGGAGGCGACGCCGCCCTGGCCGGTGGCGCAGCCGACGAGGCTGCTGGCGGCCCCGGCCACCGTCGCGGCGGCGGTGGCTCGCTTGAGGAAATCGCGGCGGGACGAACCCTGCGGCTGACCCGGAGAAGGAACAGGTGTGGACATAGTGGATGCGTGATGTGGTTTTCTGCGGCTTGCGGGACCGAACGTATCGCCCGGGGATGCCGGGTCAACGCGGAAGGCCGGCGAGCGGCCAAGGTCCCGGAAGCCACCGCAACCGCGAGCGCCGCACCGCCCGGTGCGGCCTCGGTCAGTCCTTCTTGAAGAGCCGTCCGACGGTGTCGGTGTCGTCCGCCGCGGGCACCGGCAAGGTGAAGGAGAAGCGTGCTCCCTGACCGCTACGGCTCTCGACGGAGATCGTCCCGCCGTGCTCCCGCACGATGCGCTCGCAGATGGCGAGCCCGAGGCCGGTGCCGTGGTCCTTGCCGTAGGTGAAGAACGGCTCGAACAGATGCGCCTGATGTTCGTTCGGGATGCCCTTGCCGTTGTCGGACAGCTCGACGGTCACCCACGAGGCGTCGTGCCGGAACCTCAGCAGGAGCTTCGCGTTCTCGCGCCCGGACATGGCGTCGAAGGCGTTCGCGTAGAGGTTGGTGAAGACGCGCGTGAGCCGGTGGGGATCCAACCGCAGCCGAAGGTCCGGCGCCTCGCCGTCCACCGCGAGGTCCACGCCGCGGCGGGCGGCCTCGGGACGCAGCTCGAACAGGATGTCGCGCATGAACTCGGGGAAGCTCACCTTGGGCAGAACCGCGTTCGGCGGCACCGCGCGGGTGAAATCGAGCAGCTCCTGCATCATCCGGTTCAGCACGCCCACCTGGTTGCGGATCCGGTCGCGCGCGGAGGCCCGCGTGTCGGGCGAGGCGGATTCCTCGGCAGCGAGGTCGGCGGCGATGCCGATCACGTTCAGCGGGTTCCTGAAGTCGTGGACGATGGTCCGCGCCAGACGTTCGACCAGCTGGAGCCGTTCGGCCTTGAGCGATTCCTGGAGGAAACGGCGGTTGAACTCGCGCATGCGCAGGCTCGCGTCCCGCACCAGCGAGGCGGCGAGCAGCGGCGACCGCGCCAGCAGCTCCGACACCGCGCCCATCGGCACGAAACTCAGCCGCGAATCCTCCAGCGCCACCGCCGACGCCGATCGCGGTCCGCCGTCGAACACCGCCATCTCCCCGAAGTAGTCGCCCGGCTCCATGCGCGACAGCACGTGCTGCCGGTCCGGTGTCGAGGTCGCCGTGATGCGGATCAGGCCGGAGTGGACGATATAGAGCCCGTCGCCCGAGTCGCCTTCGTTGAAGATCACCTCGTCCGCCCGGAAGGCCCGCGGCACGGCATGCCGCCCGACCAACGCTTGTTCCTCCGGGGAAAGATGGCGGCAGAAACGGGAACCCTCGAGCTCGACCATCCCGCCAACGTGTCCGGGGCGCCCCGGTTTGGCGATGCCTTTGCGGGGCGGCTAATGGACGGAGGCGCTCATCGCCACCATCTCGCACAGATGTTTGTCGTCGGTGCGGATGCGCGTGGCGAGCGTGCGGCCGAGGGCGAGCAACACCGGCGTCGCCACCTCGGGCTGCGTGCGGCAGAGCTGGCGGAAGGCCGCTGCCGTGACCTTGAAGAGCATCACCGGTGAGTCCGAGACCGCGTCCGTGACCCGCGGGCCGCTATCGAAGAGCGAGATCTGTCCGAACACGCCGCCGGCCTCCTGGACCGCGATGAGGATCTCGCGCTCCTCCACGAGGATCCGCAGCCGCACCTGGCCGTCGAGCACGAAGAACATGGAGTCGCCCGGGCTGCCGACCTTCATGATCGTGGTGAAGGCCGGGAAGCGCACCACCTCGCCGAGACGGGCGAAGGTCGAGAGCTGCTCGTCGCCCAGGTCGCCGAGCACGCGGATGCGCCGCAGCACACCGGGCCGCACCGCGGCCGCCGGCTCGGTATCGCAGACGAACAGCTCGCGCAGGCCGGGCAGCTCGAGAGCCGTGCTCCAACGCCGGGTCGTGACGCAGTAGATCCACGACTCCGCCGACACGCGCTCGTCCCGGGCCCAGCCTCGCAACTCTTCGAGCTCGACCGGGCCGTAGACGACATCGTCGAGCGCCCAGACCTTGAAGCTGGCGACTTGCGCTTCCATAGGTATGTCCGGAGGTAAGGCCCGGCCCGCGAAAACCGCAAAGCAAATCCTGACGGCAATTCGTGGTGGTTCTCGCCCCCGCGGCGCCTGGCCGCCCGAGGGGAGCGAGGATTTCCACTGGATCTGTATCGCCGGACCGTCCGGCGGAAAACCGGCGGATCGGAACCGTGCAACTGAACCAGGAGGTCGTTTCCCGAGATCGTGCTTGCATCGGGCGGCTGGCGGAGGGTTCCTCTTCGGCGTTCTTTGGATCCGTCGCGGCGACCGCCGCGGCAACGTCTCAAACATCGTCGGAAGTGCGGGAACCCCGTTAGAACCGGGGACGGTAGCGCCACTGTATCGGGACACAGACCCCCAAGCCGCAAGGCAGCCACTGGACATACGTCTGGGAAGGCGGGGGCGAGGTCTAGGCCCGGAGTCAGGACATCGCGTCGACGATGCTCGTCAGGTCGTCGCCCCAAGGGCGGCGACCGCTTCGCCGCCAAGCGAAGGATGAGGCCAGCCGGGTCGCCTGTCCGCGAACCCGGACTTGTGGATGCCCACACGCCTTCATTCTCGGTCCGCGCCGGAGGCATGGCGTCCACTTCTCCCCGAGACGTGGATCCATCCTTCTGCGCACTGGTCTCTGGACTCAACCCCTCGACGCGCCGGAACACCGCGTCGTCGTAGTGAAAGACACAGACCCATGCAGCTCCGCTCCATCGCGCTCGCGACCCTCGCCGCGCTCTCGCTCCACGCCGTCCAGGCGCAGTACGCCTCCAAGGTCGTCGGTTATTCCACCGGCACCGGTTTCGCCGACGGTTACACCGATCCTTCCTCGGCCCTCGGTTCGCCGAGCCGGGTCACGCCCGGCACCTTCGGCGGTCCGGTCGATCCGTTCTCCGGACCGTACCTCAAGACCCAACTGGTCAGCGTCGGTGCCGGCGGATCGCTCACGGTGAGATTCGACGCGCCGGTGAAGAACTCCCCGGCGAACCCTTTCGGCGCCGACTTCCAGGTCTTCGGCAACAGCTTCTTCGTCGTCACCAACGGCTTCGACCAGGACTTCAACTACATCGGCGCTCCGGCGACCGACGGCCAGGTCTTCGGCTCCGGGACCTCGACGACGCGGGTCTCCGTGAGCGATGACGGCCTGACCTATTTCACGCTGTCGCCGTCGCTCTCGCCGGGCCTCAAATCGCTGTTCCCCACGGACGGCAGCGGCGACTTCGGGAAGCCGGTCGACCCGTCGGTCCGCGCCTCCGATTTCGCCGGGCTCACGCTCGACGGCGTGCGCAAGCTCTACGGCGGTAGCGGCGGCGGAACGGCCTACGACATCGCTTGGGCCCGCGACGGCAAGGGCAACGCGCTGGCGCTGGACAGCATCAACTTCGTGCGCGTGGAGGTGCTGACCGGCAAGGTGGAGATCGACGGCTTCAGCGCCGTCGCCGTGCCCGAGCCGTCCACTTGGGCGTTGGTCGGGATCGGCCTCGGTGCGCTCGTCGTCATCCGTCGCCAACGCTGACGCGTCGCCGTGCCCAATCGGACCACCAATCCTCCGGCGGACAGCGCGTGTGATGCATCGCGCTGTCCGCTCTGCGGCGAGCCGAACGCCTGTCAGCTCTGCACAGCAGATGCGTACAAGGGGCCGTGCTGGTGCGAGCGGATGGATCTCCCTGCAGCACTGCTCGCACGGGTCCCGGCCGAGCAGCGTCGCCTTGCCTGCATCTGCCGCTCGTGCGTGGAGAAGGCACGGACGGAGCGCGACGCCGAGGCCGTGCGGCTCCGACCGGGCGCGTCCAGGAATGGTCCCGCGGCGCCGCCCGCAGGATCCTCGCGTGCGGCCGAAGAAGACTTCTACGTCGATCCGGTGTCCGGCTATCGCGTGTTCACCGAGGCGTACCATCTCCGGCGCGGCCGATGTTGCGAGAGCGGCTGCCGGCATTGTCCCTTCGGTTTCCGCGAAGGCGCGACCAAAGCCGATGGCCCGGTCCGCTCGACCACCGAGGATCTCGCCCAAGTCGTCGCGGGCGTCCTCGTCGCCGCGATGGTGTTCTTCGGCGTGCTTCCGGCGTCCGCTGCGGTGATCGAGGACGGCTTCAGCTCCGATCCGGTCGCGGGCGGATGGCAGGTCCGCGGCGATGGAGGTCTGGCGCGTTGGGATTTCGGCGCCGAGGTCCTCGCCGTCACGTGGGATTCGGAGCGGCCTGACAGTTTCTTCGCCCGACCGTTGGGCACGACGCTCACGGCCGCTGATGATTTCGCCTTTGAGATCGACCTGCGGCTCGCGGACGCCGGGGCTCGGGATCCCGACGGACGGCCTGCTGCGTTGCAGGTGGCGTTCGGTCTCGTGAAGATGGGACGTCTGCCCGCCGGATATCCGGCGCGGACCCGCGGCAAGGCGGAGGACCTGGTCGAGTTCGATTGGTTCCCGGCCAGCGTGATCCCTGGCTTCGGCGAGAACCCGGCATCGGTCTCGCCGGTGGTCTTCGGCGGCGGCACGAGCCGGGCTTTCAGCTTCGACAACTTCCTCGACCTCGCCGACGGCGCGACCTGGCGCGTGCGGTGCGCCTACTCGGCGGCGACCCGCGAGTTGGCGACGATGTTGCGCCGCGACGGGGTGGAGGCGGCGACGGTGAACGCGGTGCGGTTGCCCGCGGGTTTCACGAGCTTCGCGGTGGATACCTTCGCGCTCATCAGTTGGAGCGGATCGTCGACCACCGTCGATTCGCTGCTCGCGCACGGCGTGGTCGACCGCCTGCGCATCGAGCTCCCGGATCCGCCCATCGGCGCGGTCTCGATGACAGCGGCAGGTGTGGTCTCGTCCAAGAGCATGGTCGGATGGCGCTATATGCTCGAGGCCAGCGGGGATCTCTCGGCTTGGACCGATGTCGCGGCGGCGCCGGGTGACGGTGGACGCCTCGTCCTCTCCGATCCCCGGGAAGCGGTGTCCGGGCGGCAGTTCTATCGCGTGCGCGCGGAGCGGCCATGAGTTGGGAGCGACAAAAGGCGGCGCGCGGCGCGTGGGGGTATGGGTGGCCCGTGGAAAGGCGTCCTCTTCACGCCTCACGCCTCACACCTCGCGCTTCAAGGTCCGCGTTCACGCTCATCGAGCTGCTCGTCGTCATCGCGGTGGTCGCGGTCCTCGCCGGTCTGCTGTTGCCCGTGCTTGGCAAGGCTCGGCGGGTGGCGAAGGGCGCGCGGTGCGTCTCCAATCTGCGGCAGCTCGGGTTCGCCACGCAGCTCTACTGGGACGACCACGGTGGTCGCACGTTCTCCGAGCGGACGGTCCGCACGAATGGCGGATGGCGCTATTGGTTCGGCTGGCTCGGCGACGGCGCGGAAGGCGCGCGGGAATTCGATGCCGCGCAGGGCGCGTTGTGGCAGTACGTCCACGGTCGCGGCGTCCGGACGTGTCCGGCGTTGGATCCTGCGGCCGCCCGTTTCAAACCGAAGGCGAAAGGCGCGGCCTACGGCTACGCGTACGACATCCTCGCCGGACCGCGCGGGTTGCCGGGGCTGCCGGTCGCGCAGTTCTCGCGTCCGAGCGGTCTCGCGATCCTGGCCGATGGCGGACAGGTGAACGACTTCCAGCCGCCGGCCTCGGTCGCGGACCCGATGCTGGAGGAGTTCTACTACTTCGACACGAACGTCCTCTCGGCGACGGTCCATTTCCGCCACGCCGGCCGCGCGCAGGCGTGGTTCGCCGACGGGCATGTCGGCACGGAGCTGCCGGCCGCGGGATCGGTCGACCGCCGGATGCCTTCCGAAGTGGTCGGGCGGTTGCGGGACGAAGCGGTCGTCCCGTGAGTTCTCTCACATCCAGCGGTTGAAGTTGGCGGTCAGCCAGACCAGCAGCGAGGCGACCGCCATCCCCGCGAGCAGCAGCAGCACGAGGCCGCCCCACCAGCTGAGCGGCATGCGCAGAGGGGTGCCGCCGGGCGCGGCCTCCTTCCGGCTATAGGCCCGGCCCGCGACACCGAGCGCCGCGCATCCGACGAGGATCAGACCAGGCACGGTGAAGCGCCCGTTGAGACGGTCCCAGACCGCTTCCTCCGCCTCGGCCGCGCCGCGCAAGGTGGCGAGCGCGCCGAAGGCGGCCCACACCCACGCGGTGAAGGCCACCGTCCGGCCCGTCGCCAGCGATGCCACCGCGAAGCCGAGCGCGAACACGGCGAACGGGAACGCGAACACCAGCCCGTAGAGCAGCTCCGGCCGGCGCAGCTCCACGCCGCCGAGGCCGCTGTCGAGGAACACCCGCAACAGCAGGTCGGCCAGGTCGGTGTTCAGCGCGACGACGTTCATGGCCGTCAACGCCAACAGCCCGATGCCACCCACGGCGAACCGCGCGAGGAAGCGCTGCCGCCGCGTCGCGGGCAGCGCGAAGCTGAACTCCTCGCAGCCGTCCATCGTGTCCGCGCCGCCGAACGCCGGCCCCGCCGCCAGCGCGTAGGCGATGCCGACCATGAGGATCCACAGCGGGTGCGCGACGAGCGGGATGAGCCAGAAGGCCGCGAGCCACGCGACGAGGAAGAAGAGCAGCAACCGGGCGTGCGTGAACCATTCGCCCCACATCAGCCCCAGCCACCATCGCGCCTCCGACCGTCGCGACCGGACCGTGGCCGCCGCCGGGGCCTCCTCGGGAGCGACCAGCCGGAACACGGGCTCGGGCACCGCGGGCATCACAGGCGGCCTTGCTCGACCGGGACGGTGTCGGTGTAGAATTCCCAAGGATACTCCGGGTCCTTTTCCGTCGCCGGACCGGACCGGAAGATCTTCCGCTTCACCACCGCTCCGTCGTGCTGCGCGCGGAAGGTGCTGCCCTCGTAATCCATGTACATGCGGTGCTCCGACGACGCGTTGCGCGACGGCACGCGCACGCCGTGGATCTGGCAGGCCGACACGCCCGCCTGGCCACCTTGCGACGCGAGCCTCTGCCACGCCGGCTTGGCCCAGCCGAGCGGATGGAGGTACGAGAACTGCACCGTCTCCGTCTTCTCCGCCAGCTCGGCCTGGAAGGATCCGGCCTCGGGGTTCTTGTCGTAGGAGAAGAGCTCTTGGGAACCGTTGGCCCGGTTGCCCCAGGCCTGGTTGGTCTCGCCCTTGGGTCCCCGCGGCCGGAGCAGCACCGGGTCCGCGGGACAGAGCAGCGAGCGCGGGCTCGCGAGCCACGACGGCTTCTGGGTCAGGCGCGTCATCGATCGCGGTCGGCGGCCGGTGTCGTCGGTGTAGAGGTTCACCGCGACCGAGATCTGGTGGAGGTTGCCGAGGCAGACGGTCCGCTGGCTCTTGGTCTTGGCCGAGGCCAGCGCGGAGGCGAGCAGCGTCGCGAGGACGCCGATGATGGCGATCACCGTGAGCAGCTCGATGATCGTGAAACCCGAGCGGGGGGCGGGGAGCGCGGAACGGTGATGGCGGGTCGGTCTCACGGTCTGAGCGGCACATGCCAGAGGCCCTGGCCGCCGCGCGGCAGCCACAGGCCGGTCGCAGGCGAAGCATCGGCGCCGGCCCAGTCGGGCCAGACCGCGCAAGGACGGTCGACGTCGCCGACCGGTACCAGCGCGGCCGCATCGGCGGCGCCGAAGGACAGGAAACGGTCGCTGGCCGAGACGACCAAGAGGTCACCGAAGACATGGAGGTCGTCGGCGGCCACGGCGAGCTTGAGCGAGGCGTAGCGGTCGAACCGGCCCGCGCTGCTCACCGCCCAGGTCTCGAGCGCCGGCGTCTCGTTGGTGGTCGCGGCAGCGCGGCCGAGCAGCACCTGGCCGTCCGGGCGGACGAGCAACGGCCGCGGATACGCAGCGGGCAGTGGAAGCGATGTGACCAAGCTCGCCTGCAACCCGTCGTAGGCCAGCGCGTGGAGCTGCTGCACGGCGGTGTCGGACGGCGCCTTCGGGTCCGGCCCGGTCGCGTACACCAACGATCCGTCGTGCGAGACGCCGGTGAGCGTCCCCGGGAAACCGACCGGCGCCCGCACCACGGGTTCGGCCGCATCGGTGAAATCCAGCACGTCGAGGAACTGCCGGTGTTCCCATGTCCCGGGCTGCCAGACCGGCAGATGGGTCAGGGAACCGTCCTTGTTGGTCACGGTCGTCACCGTCTCCGGGGCCGCGGTGTACCGCGAGACCTGGTGGCCCACGAACAGTTTGCCGTCCGCCGCGAACGTGTCGCTCAAGCTGTTCCAATCGTTCGTGCCGCCGAGGCGCGTGCGCGAGGCGAGCACCGGAGCGGCCGGGTCCGCCACGTCGAACGCGAGGAGGTCCCGCGTCTCGGAGCCATACCATCCACCCCACCAGAAACGGCCCGCTGGCATCCCGGTCGTGAAGCCCGGAGCGAAACCGGTCGCGGCCACATCCGCGACCGCGATGTTCTTGGAGACCGCGATCATCGGTCCGCCACCGCCCCAGGAGTAGCTGCCGGCGCGTTGGGTCCACACGACCGTCTTGTCGCCCGGCCAGAGCGCCGTGAGCGCGCCGCCGTAGAAATCAGCGGGGTTCTCGAACGACACCTGGGACCGCAAGCGCAACATGTCCGCGCCGAGCTGGATCACGCTGAAGCGGGATGCTCCCGGGACCCGCACCGACTGCCAGCGGATCTCCGCGACCCAGTTGGTGACCAGCACCGGCGGCACCGGGATGAACTCGATGTCCACCACCGCGTTGGTCTGCCAGGTCGACGGCATCGGTGTGAACTCGGGGCGGATCCAGGTCAGACGATAGCTCGACGGCACCGGATCGTCCGGCGACGGCGGGAAGGTGGTCGTGGTCGTCGTGGTCACCCAGTTGGTCGACGCCGGCATCAGGAACTTGCGGTCCTGCACGGTGACGTTGGTGGTCGTCAGGTCGTTGCCGAGGTCCTCGCGGATGAATGTGTTCGTGACCGCGATGATGACGGTCGGAGGCGGCACTTCGACGACCACGAAATGGGTGGTGAGCTTCTCCAGGGGAGGTTGCCCGACCTTCTTGACCACGGCGTTGCTGATGGTCGTGGCTTCGGTCCGCCATCCGTCCGCGCGGAACTGGACGACGTACAACGAATCGCCGCGGCGATCGGCGCCGATGATCGGCAACGCCTCCAACGGCAACGTCGCGATCGCCTTCTCGGGCGCAGCGGCCGATGCGAGGTCGATCTGGCCGGCGACGGTGCTGCCGTCGCGCAAGGTGACCAAGCGGTCCCCGACGACGAACACGCGGTCCACCTGCGTGGAGAGCGGCAGCTCAGCGACGGTCTTGGGGTGGTCGCGATCCGACGCCTCGACCGTCAACAGATCCTGGCCGGAGACGGACACGATGCGGTCGCCGAGCAAGGTCGCACGGCGCGCCTGCATCGCGTGGTCGATCACGCCGCGGGCCTTCAACGTCCCGGCACGCAGGTCGAGATCGATGAGCTGCATGCCTTGGAACCACTGGCCCGCCTGGGCACCGGAGCGCTGGCCTTGCCACGGCACCAGCGCGAGG
>JANNAJ010000072.1:0-16719 GCA_031384285.1 Verrucomicrobiota bacterium | reverse complement strand
GTGTAAGCGGCGGACCGGGCACCGGGCATCGATTTCGTTCGTGGGTCCATGGGGTAGCCGTCAGCCGTCAGCATTCTTCGCGCGGCCTTCGTCACTCATCACTCGTCGTTCGCCCCTGCCCATTGGCCTTCGCTCACTTCCCAGCCGCCGTCGATGGCGATGACCTGTCCGGTGACGAACCGCGAGGCGTCCGAGAGCAGCCACACGACCGCGGCGTCGAGGTCCTCGGGCACGCCGATGCGTCCCCCGTCGAGAGGCTGCTTGGTGCGGATGAAACCGAGGATCGTCTCGTCGCCCTGGGCGCGCTTCGACATCGGCGTCGCGACCAACCCGGGGGCGAGCACGTTCACTCGGATCCCATCGGCGGCGTAACGGGCCGCCGCCGCGCGGCTCAATCCGACCACGCCCGCCTTCGCGGTCGCGTAGGCGTGGGTCGCGAAGAACCGCGGTGACGGCGAAGAACCCAGCACCGACCCGCAGTGGACGATGCTGCCGCCGCTGCCTTGGGCGAGGAACTGCCGGACCGCGGCGCGGGCGGAGTGGAAGACGGACTTCAGGTTCAGGTCCAAGGTGAAGTCCCAGCCGTCGTCGGTGAGCTCATGCAGCGGTCCGTCGCCGCGGCGGCGTCCGCTCCCGCCAGCGACGTGGTAGAGCCCGTGGAAGCCGCCGAACCCGTCCGCCGCCGTCGCGATCGCCGCCGGTGCGGTGGACGGATCGGTGGCGTCGCCGACGACCACGCGGGCCGAGGACCCGAGCGCCTCCGCCGCCGCGGCCACGTTGTCCGGATCGCGTCCGACCGCGACCACCCGGCCGCCGGCGCCGACAACGGCACGGGCCGCGGAGAGTCCCAATCCGGTGGTGCCACCGATGATGACGATGCACTTGCCTTCGAGCGGTCCGGACATGCCGTGAGCATCACGAAGGCGCTCCGTGGCAGGCGAGGGAATTTGACGGACGGGGATCGGAGAACCGGAAGCGGTCGACTCGGTATCCGCCTTTCGCGCCGCCCAACTCGCTTCAGGGCAAGTCCACCGAGCGGAAGAACTGCTGGAGCGTGCTGTTGGTCCCGTCGTCCAGCAGCAGGAATGTGCCCGCCGGATCGGTGATCTCGCGAGCGGCCCCGTTCTCCCAGGTCTGCAGGTCGGTGCCGCGGTCGAGACGAAACCGCTGATCAGGGCTGCCGGTGAAGAGGAAGAACTGGTCGGTCGGCTGTTTCGGCCAATCGACGATCCTGACCGGATCCGGGAACGCACCGACCTGCGTGCGGAGGATCAGTCCTTCGATGCCGACCACGACGAGACGGCCGTCGATCGTGGCGGCTCCGTAGATCGATTTGCCGGAGATCACCGAGGAGTCGGCTGTCCAGCGGACCCCGTCCGGGCTCGTGATGAGGAGACCTTGGTTCCCGACCGCGAAGTAGGTCCCGTCGACGGACTCGATGTCGTTGATCCATGTCGTCGTGCCGGAGTTCCGGGCGGTCCAGACCGCGGCGTCGGGGCTGGTGTAGATCGCACCGTTCTGTCCTGCGGCGACCAGCTGCCCGCCGAGCCAGCGCACTCGGTAGATCCAGTTCGTGGTCGCGACCGATCGGCTGGACCAGGTCACCGCGTCGGGCGAGGTGAGGATCGTGCCTTGGTCGCCCACCGCGACGAACCCGCCCGGCCACGCTTCGAGCCCGGAGAGGAACCGGGTCGTGCCGCTGGCCCGGGCAGTCCAGTTCGTGCCGTCCGGACTGGTGGCGAGGAAGCCTTGGTCGCCGCCCACCACGTAGGTACCGGAGCCGGCGCAAACCGCTTGGAGGTCGCCAGCGAACGGCGATCGCGCCGCGTACCAAGCGAGGCCGAGGGCGTTCACCTGGTTGGTGAAGACGACGGTGGCGATCACGGCCCCGTTGGTGAAGAGGTTCGTGACGAGGGTCGCGACGTGGTCCACGGGGCTGAACGACAGCGTGCCCTTGCTGCCCACCGCCACCAGACCGCGCGCATCGCCGGCGACGCCGAGATAGATGGCGCCGGTCGACGACGCCGGGGTCAACGCGGTGCTCCAAGCCGCGCCGTTGTCGCTGGTGACGATGGTGGACTGGTCGCCGACGGCGACGTAGAACGTGTTGGTCGTCTGGTTCGTCGCGTAGCGGACGGCGCCATCCGCCCAGGTCGCCGAGAGGTTCGTCCCGGTGCCCACCGCGGTGGTGATGTCGAACAGCCAGCTCCGCGTCGGACTCGGGAAGGTGCTCCAGCCGAAATCCGCGCCGGCTGTCGGACGCTTGCCCGTGACGGTGAGGCCGCCGCGTCCACCGGCGACGAAATTCGTGCCGTCCCACAACGCCGCGAGGTAGGTGGCCTTCGGTGCGGGGGAGGGTTTCGATACGGCGATCTGGTCCGTCCAGGTCGAGCTGAAGCCGAACGACGTGTTCAGGCGCAGCTCGTTCTCGCCGCCGACGAGGCGGATTCCCGGCGCCTCGATGGCGACCATGCCCAGGTCGCCGGTGGCTCCTGTCCCCGGCTGCTTGGTCCACGCGATCCCGCCGGCGTTGCTGAGGAGCACCGTGCCGGCGTCGCCGACCGCCATGAAGACGGTGCCGGTGAAGGCGACGCTGCTCAGGTGCGCGGTCGAACCGCTGGAGCGGGTGTTCCACTTGACACCGTCGGCGCTGACGGCGATGCGGCCGTTCTCGCCGACCGCGACGAAGACCCCGCCTCCGTAGGCCACGCCCCGCAGCCAATCGGAGAAGCCGACGGCTTGGCGTGTCCAGTTGGTGCCGGTGTCGCTGGTGTAGATCGCCGCGTTGTCACCGACCGCGACGAGCTTCGTGGGCGAAGCGGCGACGCTCTCCAGCCAATCGGTCGTGCCGAGGTCCAGGAGTTGGAAGGTCTCCGGCTGGTCGGACCACAGGACGAGGCCCGACTCGCCGACGGCCACCATCCGGGCGCCGAAGTAACGCACGCTGCGCAGCGCCTTCGATGTGCCGGTGTCGTTCGGCGTCCAGGTCGCCAGGTCCGGGCTGGTGTAGCACTGCCCGTGGTCGGTGACCTGGACGTAGCCGCGATCGGTGTGGAACGCGATGCCGGCGATGTTGTTGCCGTGGGGCAACGGGTTCGACCAATGCCAGCGGAGCGGAGCGGCGGCGGCGGCGAGCGAGAACAGGAGCGCGACGAGCGCGGTGGACAGGCGGTTCATGCGATGCTCACACCTTAGCGAGGGTCCACGCTCCGGGCAACGGGATGTCCGGAAACGACAGGTCATCCCGGAGGGGCCGCGACGTCCGTCGCCGACGGCAGCCGCAGGCAGAACTCCGTGCCCTCGCCACCGGTGCGGACCAAGCCGAGTTCGGCGCCGAGATGGCGCGCCAGTTGTCCGCTCAGGGCGAGTCCGATCCCGGTGCCGCCGGCCTTGGTCGAGGTCACCGGCGTGAAAAGCGCCGCCTGCACGGCCGCCGGCAATCCCGGGCCTTGGTCGGTCACGGTGAAGGACAACCGCTCTTGCACGGACCGCATCGTCACCGAGACCTCGCGGCCGGACGGCGTCGCCTGGACCGCGTTGACCGCGAGGTTCTCCAGGATGAGCAGGACGAGGTTCGCATCGCGGTTGGCGAGCACGGCGCCACCTTGGGCGGAGGTCTTGAGCAGGACCTGCCGTTCCTCCGCGCACGGCCCGACCTTGCGCACGACCAGATGGAGCAGTTCATCGGTGCTGATCTCGTAGCCGGCGTCGCCGGAATCCTCGCGGAGCACGCGGACCACGTCGTCGATCATCGCCTTCATGCGGCGCGCCGTGGCGGCGGCGTCGGTCCAATCGCCTCCGCTCGCGCCGTCGCCGCGGCCGAGCACGAACTGCTGCAAGCCCGCGAGCGGGTTCCTCAGGCCGTGGATCAGGTGCGAAACGACCGCGCCGACCGCGGAGGTCCTGGCGGCCAGCGAGAGCTCGTGGTTGGCCCGGAGGAGACGGCGGTTGGACCGGTCCAACCGGTGGAAGGCCCATCCCAGCACGAGCGTCATCGCGCCGCCGGCAAGAGCGAAGGCGGTCAGGGCCTGCCGGCGCAGATTGGCATCCAGCTCCGCGTATTCGGCCGCGATGCCTTCGCCCCGGAGCAGGAACCGGGCGAAACCCGCGATCGCACCGGTCTCCGGATCCGGCACCGGCACGACCACTTCCAAGACCGGAACCGGCACCGAGGGAGCCGCCTCGGGATCGGACAGCACCGATTCCCCCGCGAGCACGGCGGCCGGTTGGAACCGGCTGCCGACCTTCGACCGTAGCGCCGCCGCGGCGAGCTCCGGATCGAGCGGCGTCTCCGCGGCGGTAGCCGGGAGCGCGGCGCTGAAACGGCTCTCCAAGTCATAGAGCCCGACCGAGAGCACGCCCGGAAGCTGCGGCAAGCGGATCGTCTCGAGCACCGCGAGCAACGGATCCGCCGGGACGCCCTCGCCAGGAGCCGTGAGCTGTTGCCGGAGCAACGCCGACAGGAGCACGCCGTCGCGCCGGGCGAGCTGGGACCGCAATTCGGTCCGGAGCTGGCCGCGGGTGTGGATGATCGCGCCGGCCAAAAAGACGAGCGCGAAGACGGTCCCGGAAAGCGACGCCCACGGGATGGATCGACGCGTCCAAGGGCCGATGCCGCTGACCAGATCACCGCGCCGGGTCATAGATCCCATTCCAATCCCGCCGAGACGGTCCGCGCCGAGTAGGTGTCGAACGCGGAGTTCCCGAGCGAACGTTCCTCCGACACGATGGCGACGCATTTGAGCTGCGGGCGCAGCTTGTATTCCAGCTTCGCCTCGGCCGTGACCTCGTCGCGGGCCCGCGCCCCGGATCCCGGCGCAGGCACCTGTTGCACCGCATAGGTGAAGCGGACGAACTTCCCGGTGAGCTTGGCGGTCCAGCGACCGGACTCGAACTGGACCTGCGCCGAAGCCGATAGCTTGTCGTGGTCGAAATATCCTTGGCCGTTGTCCTCCACGCGCGTCGCCGAGCCCCGGAGAACGGTCCGCCACCGGCCCTTCGCCCCCCACGCGTGGCGCCAGATCCCTTCGATGGCCCGCGTCGCCAGTTCCTCGCGGGTGCCGGCAAGATAAGAGCCGTCCGCGGCGAGCAATGCCGAGTCGTCGTAGAGCCGCAGGGATCCGACGAGCGCCAGCTCCAGGGAGCACTTCGGCGCGTAGAGGCGTCCGAGGGTTACCTTCATCGAACGTTCGCCGGAGCTGTCGAGCGGCTCGCTGAAATACTGCCGCGCGAACCCGGCCTCGCCCTCGGCCCACCATCCGTCGCCGAGGGAACGACGCAAGGCGGGACGGATGCCGAGGGTGTGGCCGGTGGCCTGGACGTGGCCTTGCACCGGAGCGTTGGTGCCGCTGCCTTGCTCGGATAGGTCGAAGACCTGGTCGGCGTACAGATGCTGCAGGGTGAGCGTCCCGGTCCAATCCGTCCACTCGTGCTTGAGCAGTCCTTGGGTCGCGAAGGCCTGCTCCTTTCGCACGCTCGGGGCGCTGAAGAAGCGCCGGTCGTCGCCGGTGAAGAAAAGGTAGCCGGAATTGCCGTCCGATGGCAGCCGAAGGATCAGCAGGTCGGCTCCGAGCGCCATGAAGCCGGACGGCTCGCGGAAGCTCGGAGCGTAGGTCGGGTTGTCCGCGTGGCCGCCGCCGGACCGGAGGGTCAGCGACGTGTCCCAGAGGAGGAACGGGCTCGGCTCCGCCATCGGGACGGCCCGTTCGAAAGGCCCTGCGGACAGGGCCCGGGCCGCGAAGAACACCACCGCGATCGTGCGGAGAAGGAATCGGCAGGAGGACATCGGTGCGGACGAAGAGACCGGGCCAAGGAAAAAGCCGGCGACCCATAGGGGGTCGCCGGCCGTGGTGTCAACCACTCCATCCGGCCACCCTGCCGGACGTCCCGACCCGGGGATCAGTTCCCGCCGCGGCGGCCGTGGCCGGCGCCCTCGGTGCCGGCGCCCTTGACGTTGCCGGCCTTGAGCTCGCCGACGAGCTCCTTGACGCGGTCGCGGATATCGGTGCGGAGCTGCTTGGTGTCCGCGAGGAATTGCTCCTTGTTGGCCTTCAGCTGCTCCTTGATTTTCTCCTTCTGGTCGGCCGTGGAGCCCTTGAGCGCAGCCGCGATGTCCTTCTGCTTGGCGACGAACGCCTCGCGCTGGACCTTGGCAGCGGCGATGAGCTCCTTGAGCTTGGCATCGTCCTTGAAGCGGTCGGGCACGCGGACGCCGATGTCACCGCCGGCTTTGCCCGGGACGCCTTCCGGCTTCTCGACCTTTTCGGGCTTCTCCGGCTTGTCATCGGCACGGACGGAGGTGAACGTGGAAAGACCGGCGACGAGCGCGGCCAACAGCGTGAGTTTGTTGAGTTTTTTCATGACTGGATACGGTGTGATGTTTTCGTTCCGGCGGAACACCCCGTCCCGCTGATGCGTCCTCCCAAGCGGGATGGGTGCCAACCACCCCGCATTGGTCGGCGAGGCGGAAATCGGCCATTTCCGCCCTTTCCAAGACCTCTGGCCTTGCCCACCTGCGCTGGTCCGGGGAACGGACCCCGATCCGTGCCGAAGCGTCGGGGGATTTCCCCCGATCCTCGATCAACCGCCCTTGTTGCCGTCCTTCCACCCCCCGAGCCGGTATCGGAGATAATCACGCGACACCCCCAACAAACGGGCGGCGCCGGAGACGTTCCCCTCGGACTGCGCCAGGGCTTGGCGGATCAAACGGAGGATGGCGTCCTCGAGCGAGAAACCGGATTCCGGGAAGCGGAAACCGGGACTCATCCAATCGCCTTGTGCAGCCGGTGCTCCGGCGGACGGGACCGAGGGGATGTCGGCACCGGCGGCGCCCATCAACTGGTCGAAGGCCAACTCGTCGCCGTCCTCGAACACCAGGGCCCGCTCCAATTCATGGGACAGCTCGCGGACGTTGCCGGGCCACGCGTAGGCGAGCAGACGCCGACGGCCCGTCGCGGAGATGGGGCGGGACGGAAGGTGATGCCGGCGCGCTTGGCGGGCGAGCAGCGACTCGGCGAGCGCGATGATATCCGTGCCGCGTTCGCGCAGGGGCGGGATGGCGATGCGGAAAAGGTCGAGGCGATGGTAGAGGTCCTCCCGGAAGGCCTTCTCCGCCACGAGTTGCTTGAGGTCGCGGTTGGCGGCGCCGATGACACGGACATCGACCGGGATGTCCCGCGACCCGCCGACGCGCCGGATGCGCCGGTCCTCGAGCGCAGTGAGCAGTTTGGCCTGCATCCCGAGCGGCAGGCTCGCCAGCTCGTCGAGGAAGAGCGTGCCGCCGTCCGCCGCCTCGAAGAGCCCCATGCGGGTCGACCGCGCGTCGGTGAAAGCGCCCTTCTCGTGGCCGAAAAGCTCCGATTCCGCGAGTTGTTCCGGGATGGCGGCGCAGTTCGCCTCGACCAATGGCGCCGCGGCGCGCGGGCCGTTCGCGTGGACCCAGCGCGCGAGGGTCGTCTTGCCGGTGCCGGTCTCGCCCTGGATGAGCACCGGCGCGAGACCGGTCTGCATCCGCCGGTCGGCGGCGACGATCTTGTCCAACTGCGCCTGCAACGGAGCGAGGGCGCCTCCGAAGAAGAAGGCCCGCTCCTGCGACTCGGCGTGCCGATGTTCGGAGGCCCGCGCGTTCTGCCGCGTCTGCCGCGCCCGGGTCAGCACGAGGGCGAGCGCCGCCGGCTCGAACGGTTTCGTGAGATAATCGAGCGCGCCCGATTTCATCGCCTCGACGGCCCCGCCCACCGCGCCTTCCGCGGTCATCACCACCACGCCGGTGGAGGCAGGGAAGACCTTGTCGCGGATCAAGTCGGGCCCGAGGCCATCCGGCAGGTTCACGTCGAGCAGCGCGAAATCGAAGCTCATCTCGGACGCGAGCCGGCGCGCGGCCCCGAGGCAATCGGCGACGACGACATCAGCACCGAGCCGCTCCAGGGCGGCGGTGAGCTGGCGGCGCAGCAACGGCTCGTCGTCGAGCAGCAGGACATTGAGGCCGGTGAGCGGTGCGGACGACATCGGACGAGCTTGGGGCAAGAACCCTCGGCAGGCGAGCCTCCGGCTCAACCACTCACCGGGAGCAGGATCCCGAGGATCTGGATCACGGCCATCGGGAAAACCACCAAGCTCCAGCTGGCGGTCCGGACCACCTTGCCCAGCATCTCCGCGGAGACCTCGCGGACGCCCGCGAGCAGCAACGCCGAGGAGATCACGCCGACGTGGGTCAGGCCCTTCCAGAGCAGCAGCACCAAAGTCTGCAGGGCCACGAACCAGATCCAATTCCCGAGCGGTGCCGGCCAGGTGTCCTTCGCAAAGGTGGCAGCCAACCGGATCACCTCGGTCCAACTGAAAGCCAACGAGATGACCTCCGAAGGTCCGCCCTCGGATTGTCCGACCAGCGCGGTGCCGAGCAGCCCGGCCAAGAGCACGGTCCGGAGCGCCACCACCGACCAGCGGACCGCCCAACGAGCGGTTGCCGACATCTTCCAAGCACGGACGACGAGCACGCCTCCCAAGACCGAGGCCGGCACGCCGAAGCCAGCGATGAGCAGGAAGTGCCTGAAGTAGAACTCGATCGACCATAGGCCCAGACGGGCCGCGACGGACGTGGTCTCCAAGATCGATGGGGGTAGGTGTTCCACGGGACGTTGGCGTCGACATCGCCGCCCAAGAGCATCAAGAAGACAGTGCGGAGCTTGGCCGGATCACCTGATTCTGCCACCAGATCTTCGCCGGCCGGCCGGCTCAGGGACGTAGATTGAACCAGACCTTCAGGTTCTTCGTCGCGCGACCGGCGGCGATGATGTCCAACCGGCCGTCGCCATCCAGGTCGGCGAGTTGGAGATCCTCGCAGGCCATCGTGTCGTCGTCGACCACGGTGGTCCGCCACTCTTTGCCTTCCGCGTCCATTTGCGTGAAAAGCTTGATGCCCACCTTCACCGTCTTGGGCTTACCCATCGCCCGCCAGCCGACCACGATCTGGTCTCTTCCGAGCCCGAGCAGGTCGCCGCACGCGAGCGCATGGCCGTCCACCAACGTCTCGTCCAGCACCCGGCGCTGCCAGAGCTTGCCCGGCGCGTCGACCGGCGGAGTGAAAACGACGAGCTGGTTGCCGTGCATCGGCGAGACCGCGGCCACGAAGCGCTTGCCGCCGCCGGCCGAACCGGGCCGGACCTCGCCGCAACCGCCGTTCTCGCCGGAACCGATCTGCTCGCGGATGAAAGGGCCGTCCTCGCGCGACCGCCCCAGTTTGAAGACGCCTTCCTTGGCCGCGACGAGGATCTCCTGCGCAGGATCATCGCTCCATCGGACCGGCTCCAGGTTGTGGATCTTGTGCAATCCTTCGTCCAAGACATCGGTCTTCCACTCACCGCCGGGCGATGCCGGTGGCGTGTGCCGCTGGATCCGGGCGCCGACGCCTTCGCCTTTGCCCGGGTTGTCGCCCCGGCCGTGGAGCGGGACGCTGATGAGCGTGCTCTTGCCGGAGCGGTCTTTGGCCCAGCGGATCCGGTGGACCGTCGGCTCGTGCGGCAGCTTCACCGGCGTCCAGCGCTGCGTGCGGTCGGCCGGTGCCACCAGATAGAAGAGCGCGCCGGACCCGACCGTGTCGCCCGGGTTCCAACCCGCGCCGACCGCGATCTCGGCCTTGCCGTCGCCGTCGATGTCCGCTGCCGCGACGCACACGTGGTCGAGCTCGGTGAGCTTTTCCGCGATCACGTGCTTCTCCCAGCCCGGGTTGTGGTACCAGACGACCTTGTCCTTGTCGCAGAGCACGATGTCCGGCCGTCGATCGCCGTCGACATCGGCGATGGCCAAGCCGTAGCCGATGCCGATCGCCGTATCGATGTCGACCGCGCGGAACTTGGGTTCCGGCGGCGCCGCGAGAAGGATGTCCGCGGCGAGCAAAAGGGCGGTGGTGGCGACTTTCATGGGCAGGCTGCCAGCGTGGTTCCGAGGGAAGTCGTTCGGCAACCAAGAACCGACGGCTAGCCCTGGATGCCGAGCAGTTCTCGCCAAACGTCCTCGTCGAAGCCGACCGTCCCGCCGTCCGCGGTGAGCAAGAACGGCCGCTTCACCAGGTTTCCGTTCGTCGCCAGCAGATCGAGGGCGGCATCCGGGGGCATCGCCGGCAACGTCGAGACCAGCCCGAGCGCGCGGTAATCCGCGCCCGACGTGTTGAACAACCGGCGCACCGCGCCCCCTTGGAGATCCAGCATCTTCCGGAGCTCCGTCATCGTCGGCGGTTGCTCGCGGACAGGCACCGATTCGTGCGCGACTCCATGGGTCTTGAGGAACTTCAGGGCTGTCCGGCACGTGCCGCAGCCCGAGTAGACGTACACCTTGGTCATGTGCGGAAGATACCGCGCGCCGGCACCGTGGCCAACCGCGAGGACCGACGGAAGAGCATCGGATCCAAGCCACTCGCGGACCACGACGTCATCAGCGCCAAGAGATTCGACTTGTGCTCCGCCCGAAGAAAGGCATTGTGCCGCCGCTATCCGTCAGACGGCTTGCTCTTCGGCACTTGGTGGATCTTCAGTTGAACACGTTTCAGTGATGATTTGAAACCCGACAATCGGGAACAGTTCGAGACTCGCAGCTAGGTCGGCAGCAAACATCACATATGGGAACAAAATTGTTCGTCGGTAATCTATCGTTCAACACCACTCAGAACCAGCTGCAGGACGCGTTCTCGCAGCACGGCGTGGTGGTCGAAGTGGCCCTCATGCTCGACCGCGAGACCGGTCGTTCCCGCGGGTTCGCCTTCGTCACCATGGACACCGTTGAGTCCGCCCAGGCGGCCATCCAGGCCATGAGCGGCGCGCAGCTCGACGGCCGTTCGTTGACGGTCAACGAGGCGAAGCCGAAGGAAGAGCGTCCCCGCTCCGGTGGCGGCGGCGGCTACGGCGGCGGCGGCGGCGGCGGCTACCGTGGTGGTGGCGGCGGCGGCGACCGTGGTGGTCGTGGCGGCGGCGGCGGCGGCTACAGCGGCGGCGGCAGCCGTTATTGAGCTTCGGCCCAAGATTTCGGAGCGGAAGCAGGTTCGCCTGCTTCCGCTTTTTTGTGCCCTGCCCCGTCCGACGAACCGGCAGATCGTCGTCGGTCCATCGCGGTAGCAAGCCGGACCTTCGCCGGTCGCATCCCGGCTTGAGGTCGGCTCCCGCGCCCGCCAACCTCGCCGCACATGAAACTCTGCCGCTTCCGTTCTCCTGCCACGCCGTGGCCCTCCGTCGGATTGCTCGTGGACGATTCCACGCTGCTCGACCTCTCCGACGCCGGTGTCGCCAGTCTCGGGGCACTGCTTGATGCCGCCGATCTTCCGGTGCGGATCGCGGCGCTGTCGAAGCGGAGCCTCCGCCGTGTGCCGCTCGTCGCGGCGACCCTGCTCGCTCCGGTCGACCGCCAGGAGGTCTGGGCCGCGGGCGTGACCTACCTCCGCAGCAAGAAGGCGCGCATGGAGGAATCGGATTTCAGCGCCACCGCCTACGACCGGGTCTACGAGGCGGCCCGTCCGGAGATCTTCTTCAAATCGGTCGCCGAGAAGGTCGTCGCCACCGGCGGGGAGGTCGGCATCCGTTCCGATGCGAGATGGAACGTCCCCGAGCCCGAGCTCGCGCTGGTGCTCAACTCCCGCGGCGACATCGTCGGCCACACCATCGGGAACGACATGAGCTCGCGCGACATCGAGGGCGAGAACCTGCTCTACCTGCCGCAAGCGAAGGTCTACCGCGCGTCCTGCGCCCTCGGACCGTTCATCACCATCGGCGCGTCCGAAGCCGAGGCCCGCACCTGGACGATCTCCATCCGCATCGTGCGCGACGGCTCCGAGGTCTTCGCCGGTCAGACCGGTGTGGACCAGATCAAGCGCAGCTTCCCGGAACTCGCCGGTTATCTGTGCCGCAGCCAGGAGTTCCCGCACGGAGCCGTGCTGCTGACCGGCACCGGCGTCGTTCCGGCCAACGAGTTCACCCTCGCCGCGGGCGACGTGGTGCGCATCGCGATCTCGGGCATCGGCGAACTGGTGAACACCGTCGCCGTCGTCTGAAGGCCGCCCGACGGAACCGATCCCGGGCCGCGCGTTGACTTCACTCCCCCGCCCGCTATCTCTCCGCCCCGTCGCACGACACGATAGTCCCATGGCCAAGCTCACCATCCTCCCCGCCAACGTCTCCGCCGAAGTCCCGGACGGCGAGAACCTCATCGAAGCCGGCGAGACGGCGGGCGTGGAGATGGAGGCCGGTTGCTTCAACTGCTCCTGCGGGACCTGCGTCGCCGAGGTCGTCAGCGGCATGGACAACCTCTCCGGACCCACCGACGAGGAGCTCGACGTGCTCGACCAGTGGAACAAGGACCCGGAGAAGTTCCGGCTCACCTGCTGCAACCGGATCCTCAAGGGCGAAGTCGTCCTGCGGGCGGGACACTGACGCCCGGCCGTGCGGCCACGGAGCCGCTTCGGCAATCGATGCTGGCCAGATCGCGGGGTGCCGCGGCAACTTCCGCGGCGATCCCCATGGGCACTCTCGTGACAGAAATCGTGCGGCGCGCATCCCGTTGCGCCGCGGTCGTGGCGTTCGTCACCGGGGTTCCGGCGCTCGGCGCCGCGGCCTTCCCGCTCCGCACGAACGACGTCGTCGCGTTCCTCGGCGGCGCCAACGTCGTCGCCGCCCAACGATCCGGGCACGTCGAGACGCTGCTGACGCTCGCGAGTCCGGGCCATCATCTCTCGTTCCGCGGTCTCGCGTGGGAAGGCGACACCGTCTTCGCCCGGCCTCGCGAGCTGAACTATCCGACACTTGCCGAGCAGCTGCGGAGAACCGGCGCGACGGTGGTGGTGGTCCAGTTCGGACAGACCGAATCGATGGCCGGCGCAGCCAAGGTGGACGACTTCGTCCGCGCCTACGGACAGCTGCTCGATTCGTGCGCCGCGGTCGCATCGCGTTTCGTGCTGGTGACGCCACCGCCGTTCGAGCGTCCCACCGAAGCCACGCTCCCTGACCTGACCGTCCACAACACCGGTCTCGTCCGTTACGCCGCCGCCATCCGGGAGATCGCGGCGCAACGGGGCGCGACGTTGGTCGACCTCGCGAAGGGGCTCGCGGAAGAAAACGACGGTGGCCGCCTCACGCGGGATGGATGGCAGCTCACGTCGGCCGGCCAAGCGAGGGTGGCTGCCGTGTTCGCCCGGCAGCTCGGGCTGGGCGAGATGGCATCGCGCGCCGGCCGCGCCGATGGGGCAGGAAAATGGAGCGCGCCGGGCTTCGAGCCGGTGCGGGCCGCGGTCGCGGAGAAGAACACGCTGTGGTTCCGCTACGCGCGCCCGACCAACTGGGCCTTCCTCGCCGGTGACCGCACCGAGCAACCGAGCAGCCGAGACCATCGCGACCCGAAGGTCCGCTGGTTCCCGTCCGAGCTGGAGCAGTTCGTGCCGCTCATCGCCGAGGCCGAACGCCGCATCGAGAAGCTCGCGCAGATGACGACGGAGGCCAGCCGCTAAAACCACGTCCACGGATCAAACGGATCAAGCGAATGAAACACTGCGGCGCATCGTTCCCGGAAACGGACCCCTCAGGACCGGTGAAGCGCGGTCATCCCGCCATCGGTCTCCAGAGCTCCGAATCCTCTCCCTTTTTCGCGGACCTTCGCGTCGTTCGCGGGCTCCTCTGCCTTTGCCTATCGGCGGTCCGCCTCTGCGCGGCGGACGATCCTCATCCTCCGGCGGCCGAGAAGGCATCCTTCCGCGTGCTCGATGGGTTCGATGTGGACCTTTTCGCGTCGGAGGTCGATGGCGTGGTGAAGCCGATCCAGCTCCGCTTCGATCCGGACGGACGTCTCTGGGTCTCCGGCAGCGTCACCTATCCGCAGATCAAGCCCGGCGAACCTGCCCGCGACCAGGTGGTCGTGCTGGAGGACACCGACGGCGATGGCCGCGCGGACAAGACGACGGTCTTCGCCGACGACCTGCTGATGCCCACCGGGCTCGAGCTCGGGGACGGAGGGCTCTATGTCGGCAGTTCGACGGAGCTGCTCCATCTGCGCGACACCGACGGCGACGGCAAGGCCGACGACCGTCGTGTGGTGCTCCGCGGCTTCGGCACCGGCGACACGCATCAGACGGTGAACTCGTTCACCTGGGGCCCGAGCGGCGAACTGCTCATGAGCCAAGGCCTGCACGCCAACTCGCGCGTCGAGACGCCGTGGGGCATCGAGGAGCTCCGCCAAGCTGGCGTCTTCCGCCTGTGGCCGCGCCGGCTGCGTCTCGATCCATTCTGGACCGGCGCGATGGGCGCGCACAACCCGTTCGGCAACGCCTTCGACCGCTGGGGCCAGCCTTTCGTCTTCGCCGGCAACGGCCATGGCGTCTACCACCTGGCCCAGGCGATGATCCGCACCGACCACTTCTTGGAACAACGCTCGATCTGGAACCAAGGGCGAAAATTCGGCGGCGGCGATTTCGTCGAGAACAGCCACTTCCCGGCGGCCGACCAAGGCGAGGCCGTCAGCGGCGGATATCTCCAGAACTCGGTCGAACGCTTCCGCTTCACCGATGACGCATCGGGCTTCAAGGCCGAGCGCCTGCGGCCCTTGATCGAGTCGACCGACACGGCATTCCGCGTCGTCGACGCGCGCTTCGGACCCGACGGCGCGCTCTATCTCTGCGACTGGTACAATCCCGTCATCGGGCATTATCAGACGAGCTTTCGCCATCCGGACCGCGACAAGTCGCACGGCCGCATCTGGCGCGTCACCGCCAAGGGCCGGCCTCTCGTGCCCCGGAAAAGGCTGACGCAGCTGCCGACGCCCGAACTCGTCGCGCTGCTCGCTTCGCCGGAGCGCTGGTACCGGCAGATGGCCAAGCGCGTCCTCGCCGACCGGCCGACCACCGACGTCACGGCCGCGCTCGCGGCGTGGACCTCGTCTCCGGCGGCGACGGATGAGCACGCACTCTTCGAAGCGCTCGGCGTCTATGCGTCCCACGAAGTGGTCGAGGCGGGTTTGTTGTCGCGGTTGGCGTCCGCCAAGTCGCCCGAAGCCCGCGCCTACGCCGCCCACGTCGCCGGGATCTGGGCGGACCGCCTGCCCCGGTCGTTGCCCCTGCTCGCCCGGCTCGCCGCCGATCCATCGCCGCGCGTCCGGCTCGAAGCCGTGGTCGCATGCAGCTATGTCGCCGACGCCCGCGCGGTCGAGACCGCCGCCATCGCGGCCGACCTGCCTTGGGATCCGGTGATCGATTATGCCTTCACCCAGTGCGTGCACGCTCTCCGGCCGCATTGGCAGGACGCCCTGGTCCGCGGCGACCTGAAGTTCGGTGGCCAGCCGGCCCGGCTCGCGGCCTTCAACCGTGTCGACCGCAGTGCCGGCACCGTCTCGCTCGCAGCGAACCGTCTGCGCCGCATCGGGGAGGTCGCGCTCGACGAGGCCACGCAACGAGGTCTGCTTCAGGTCGTCGCCGAAGCAGGCGGGCCGAAGGAGCTCGGCGTCCTGCTCTCGGCGCGCGCGCACACCACTGGAACGAACTACGACTCCGGATCCCACGTCCGCAGCCTCGGCGCGTTGCTCACGGCGGCGAGAGAGAGAGACCTCCGCCCGGAAGGTGATCTGGCGACGCTGCTCAAACCTCTGCTCGCCCAGGACCGGCCGGCGTTGCGGGATGCCGCGGTCCGGCTGGCCGGCGCGTGGCAGATCGCCTCGTTGCACGACCGCGTCGCGGGCGATGCCGTCGATACGGCTGCTTCTCCCGGCCTTCGCTCCGCCACGATCGACGCCCTGGGCATGTATGGTGGCGAACCGGACCGCGAGATCCTGCGCGGCCTCGCTGCGACGGCTCCGGACGCCGGGATCCGTCGCGCCGCTTTCCTCCGCTTGGTGCCGTTGGATCCGTCCGCCGCGGCGCGCGCCGCCGTTGTCTGGCTCGCCGAAGCCCGGGACCCGGCCACGACGACCGATGTCTTCAAGGCGTTCCTGCTCCGGCGCGACGGTGCCCCGGCGCTTGCCGCCGCCTTGGCCGGCAAGACGATCCCGAAGACCGCCGCCGAGACCGGGCTCGCGGTGCTCGGAGCCTCCGGCCGACGCGATGCCGCCCTGGCTTTGGCGCTGGAGATGTCCGCGGGTGTCCCGGCGGCAGCCGGTCCTGCCCGGTTCGGTGATCTGTCCACGCTGGCGGCCGAGGTCCGGTCCCGCGGCGACATCGCCCGCGGCCGCGAGATCTTCATGCGACCCGGCCTCGCCTGTTCCGCCTGCCACAGCGTGGATGGAACGCCTGGAAAGGTCGGTCCCGATCTCAGCCCGCTCGGCACGGCGCAGACCGTGGAGTTCGTCATCGGCGCGATCCTTGAACCGCAGAAGGAAGTGAAAGAAGGTTTCATGGCCCACGAGGTCGTCGCCGCTGACGGCACGACCTACCAAGGCTACCTGCGCGGCGAGACGGCGGAGGAACTCACCTTGCTGGACCATCTCTCCGGGAAGACCGTCCACCTGCGGCCATCGCAGATCGCGGAACGTCGCCAACTCGGTTCCCTCATGCCCGACGGAATCGCCGACCCGCTCACCCGCGCGGAATTCTGTGATCTGGTGAAGTTCCTCTCCCAGCTCGGGAAGAAGTGACCGGCGGCGGCATCGGTTGACCGGCAGTTCGTGGAGCTGCCGGCAGGCGTCGGCTTCCTATAGGACCGATCCTCGGTCCCGGCCTCCAAAGCGACGGTATCCGCTGCCATCCCTGTGCCCGACCGGAGG
>JANNAJ010000688.1:0-1919 GCA_031384285.1 Verrucomicrobiota bacterium | reverse complement strand
ACGCCAGATCAAGAACAAGCACCAGCGCAAGAAGACGACCCAGACGCTCTTCAACTTCGAGGTCGTGTCGGTGAGCCGCTTCGCCCAGACCGAGCCGGTGAAGCGCAACGGCGAGAACCTCGACGAGCCGACCTACGCCCGCCGCGGCGTCGCCCTGAACTGACCGCGGACGACGGGACCGCGAAGGCGCGAGGCTCGCGAAGCTCCTGGCCGTTCGACGCCCGCTCCGCAAGGCCCCCTCTGCAGCGAGGTGGCATCCCGGATGCATCCCTCACGCTCCTGCGCGGCGAAGCCTTTGAATTCTCCGCGCACGCCGGCGTCAGGCCGGTCCGACCGGCTATGCGCATCCCGATCTTCCTCGTCTCCCTCGTCACTTTCCTGGTCCAGGTCTCCCGAGCCGCGGAGGTCTTCCCCGCGCCGCAACCGTTCCGGCAGGAGGTGGCGCTGCGGCACGGCACCGCCCAAGGGCTGCCCTCCGCCGACGTCCGCCTCGTCGATATCGCCACCGACGGTTCGCCGCGGGTCTTCGCGGGCGGCAGATGGAGCGGCCTGGCCGATGGCCGTTGGAGCGTGCTTCCGGCGCTCACGCCGAAGTCGGAGCGGGAGTTCGTCTTCGCCGATGCCGCGGGCGCGCCGGTCACGGTGGCGTTGCCGTGGGCCGAGGTGAAACAGGTGGTGCGCTCCGGCGCCACGACCTGGCTTGTGACGGAGTCCGATCCGTATCTCGTGCGCGACGGCCGGATGGTCTCGCAAGGCTGGCCCAGCAAGTTCCGCGTGAACCACCTGGCCATCGCTCCGGACGGCACGGCGTTCATCGCGTCGAGCGGCGGTCTGTTCCGCAGGGTCGCGAACGGTTGGGAGGCGCAGCAGGCGATCGATCCGGTCGGACGCTCCTGGACGACTGGCGATGTGCTCGGCGTGGCGTTCGACGCGAAGGGTCGTCTCTGGTTTGCGACCAAAGCGGGTGTCGTCTGCCGCGAGAAGGACGGCTGGAAGTTTCGCGAAGGCAAGGACGGGCTTCCGTGGAACGATTTCACCGGCATCGCCGCCGGAACGGGCGACGACGTGTGGTTCGGGACGCGGCTCGGCGCGATCCGCTGGGACGGCCGGGATTTCCATTATCGCCAGGGCCCGCGCTGGCTGCCGGACGACGAGGTGCGCCAGGTCGCGGTGGACGCCACGGGGGACGCGTGGTTCGCCACGCCGGGGGGTATCGGCGTGATCGGCCGGCGCACGATGACCCTCGCGGCCAAAGCCGAACTCTACGAATCGGAGATCGAGCGCCACGTGAAGCGGACCGAGTTCGGCTATGTCGCCGAGGCGCCGCTACGGACGCCGGGCGACAAGGCTTCCGCGGACCTGGTCGACTCCGACAACGACGGGCTCTGGACCGCGATGTACGGCGCGGGCGAATGCTTCGCGGTCGGCGCGACCGGCGATGCCAAGGCGAAGGCGCGGGCCAAGCAGGCGTTCGAGGCGCTGCGCTTCCTGCAGAAAGTGACGCAAGGCGGGACGCCGGCGGCGCCCAAGGGCTTCGTCGCCCGCAGCGTCCGGTCCACGTCCTTGCCCGACCCGAACGAGGGCCAGCCCGCGGCCGACCGGTCGGAGAAACAGAAGGACGCGCTCTGGAAAGCCCACGAACCGCGCTGGCCGAAGAGCGCCGACGGCAAATGGTACTGGAAATCGGACACCAGCAGCGACGAGCTGGACGGCCACTACTTCTTCTACGCGCTCTACCACGACCTCGTGGCCGACACCGCGGCCGAGAAGGAGCGCGTGCGGGAAGTGGTCCGCGACCTCACCGACCACATCATCGCGCACGGCTTCACGCTCACCGACCACGACGGCAGGCCTACGCGCTGGGGCGTCTACGCGCCGGCATCGCTCAACGGCGATCCGCGCTGGTGGGCCGAGCGCGG
>JANNAJ010000684.1:0-6135 GCA_031384285.1 Verrucomicrobiota bacterium | reverse complement strand
TCATCTCCGTGCGCTGAGCTGCCTGCACCGGCCGATAGCACCATCGTCCAACGCGTCGTCGCGAACACGGCACCGGGCGCGGGCGATGCGGATGCAGCGGACATTGGCTGGCGCACACTGCGTTGGCCTCCCATTTCCAGTCGAGGCCCGACTGCATGCTCGTGCGGGGTCCGACGAAAGACAGCCGACAGGCCTGTTCGGGCCGACGTCCGTGCTTCCCTGTCTTCCGGCCGACCGTTCTACGCCAGACCACGTTCCGGTGGCGTGCGGAGAGTCCTGCGAGATTGAAAAGGGTCATGGAGGAGCGCGAGGCAGGCGAGCTTGGCCACTTGGCCCGACGAGTTCTGGAGCTGCGGTCTCGCGGGCAACCAGACGAGGGGTGGGTGGACGCTGGGGCCTTGCTCGTGGCCGACGGATTCGCGCGCGTGACTGGCGATGGAAGTGCGTTGCGACTCCGAGGCTCCGACCGTCATCAACGCCTCCGATGGGGGCGCTACGTGTCCCCCTCGGCGCTTGGCCCGCGGCGTTCCTTCTGTCAACGTCTCCCGCCTTTGAGCCGTCTTGAACGCTTCCGAACCGTTTCCTGTCCGATGAAGCCCATGTCCGTCCGATTCCTCGCCTTGATCCTGTGCCTCGCCGCCGTCCTGCGTTCCACGCAGGCCGCGGCGGAGGAAGTCCTCAACTTCGCGCTGCTCGACCAGCGGGGACGCATGCATGAGCTGCGGCGTTCCGAGGGCAGCGCGGTGGTCCTCTTTTTCACCGCCAACGGCTGCCCGGTCGCGCGGCAGAGCGCGCCGAAGCTCCGGGCGATCCAGGAGCGCTTCGGCCATCGCGGCGTCCAGCTGCTCCTCGTCAACACGAGCCCGGCCGACGACGCCAAGTCGATCGCCCGTGAGTCCCGCGAGCTGGGCCTCTGGCACCTGCCGGTGCTCAAGGACGATGCCCAGGGCGTCGTGCGGCATCTCGGCGTGAAGCGCACGGCCGAGGTCGTCGCCATCAGCACGAAGGACTGGAGCGTCTTCTACCGCGGCGCGATCGACGACCAGCTCGTCGAGGGCTCGCAGAAACCGGAGCCGACGGAGCGTTATCTCGAGACAGCGCTCGACCAGTTCCTCGACGGGAAGGCCGTGACCCAGGCCAAGACCGCCGCCCGCGGCTGCGTCATCCACCTCGACGGCGGCGAAGGCCCCGACGCCGCACCGGTCTCGTACGTGAAGGACGTCGTGCCCATCCTCGTCGACAAGTGCGTCTCCTGCCACAGCCCCGGCAACATCGGGCCGTGGTCGATGACCAGCCACAAAAAGGTCAAGGGCATGGCCTCGATGATCGAAGAGGTCCTGCTGACGCGCCGCATGCCGCCTTGGGATGCCGACCCCCACTTCGGCAAGTTCACCAACGACGCCTCGCTCTCCGTCGCGCAGACCCGGACGCTGTTGCGTTGGGTGGCGCAAGGCGCGCCGCCCGGCGAGGCCGATGGCGAGGACCCGCTCAGCTCGCTCAAGGTCCCGCCGGCCGGAGAATGGCCGCTCGGACAGCCCGACATCGTGCTCCGGTTGTCGCAGCCGGAACAGATCCCGGCGACCGGGACGCTCGAGTACCGCCACATCGAGGTCCGCGCCGGCAACACCAACGAAGGCTGGGTCGGAGCCATCTACGTCAGACCGGGCAACAAGAAGGTGCTCCACCACGCCATCGCCCGGCTCAAGGAAGGCGGCGAGAAGGACAACCTCGGCCAGTCCGAGATGTACGTCGGCTGGGCTCCGGGCGCGACCCAGGACTGGTTTCCGCAGGGCGGCGGCAAGTTCCTTCCGAAGGACGCCAAGTTCGATCTCGAGCTGCATTACACGACCAGCGGCGTGGCCCAGACCGATGCCACCGAGATCGGCCTCTACCTGCTGAAGGAGAAACCCGCGGCGCGGTTCGAGAGCGTGCCTGTGGTCAACCACGGCTTCGAGATCAAGCCGGGCGATCCCGACTCGCAGACGCAAGGGCTCTATTGCTTCCCGCGCGACGCGACGCTCCACAGCGTGACCCCGCACATGCACGTCCGCGGCCGCTGGATGAAGTTCGAACTGCTCCTGCCCGACGGCCGCCGCGAGACGGTCGCGTCGGTGCCGCGCTACGATTTCAACTGGCAGCTCACCTACGCGCTCGAGAAGCCGAGGCGCATCCCCGCCGGCACCTGGGTGATGTTGACCGGCGGCTTCGACAACTCGCCGCGGAATCCCGCCAATCCCGACCCCAAGAAGACCGTCCACTGGGGCGAGCAATCGTGGGAAGAGATGTTCCTCGGCTGGTACAACGTGACCTGGGACCCGCCCAAGGTCGCCAAGCAGACCGCAGCGTCGTCGTCCGGCGGACAGCCTTGAGACCGCACCTCACTGGTGGAGGCGCCTTGAGCACATCGCTGTCCTACGCGGGAGACGGCTTCCTCCGCCTCACGAAATCCGCCTCGTCACCTCGGCTGCCACGGGGCGGACTCACGTCGACGGCACAGTGATCTCGCTTTGCCAAGCACCCGTCATTGTCACCGCCAGCGGCGTGCCCGGCGGTGAAAGACCAAAAGCGTAGCCGCCGAGGTGACGAGGCGGAGGGCCTTCCCGGCAGGGCGGCGCTGCGACGCCGCCGAAACTCCGGCCGGGAGGGACCTGGTGAGGCTCCGGCAGCTCAGCGGTTCGGACCGTCCGCGACGCTGCGTTGGCGGCCGGCGATATCACGGCGAAGCAGCAGCTCCGCCCTACCTCGGGCGGGCTCCGCCTCTCCACGTCGGCGGCTACGGGGCAAGATACTTTTTGCGCAGACCCGTCACCGGTGGAGGTCCGCCACGCCGCGCGGCAAGTTGCCGAGCGACTGGACCTCCTCCGCGCCGAGCGCCCGGTCGAAGATGGCCAGGTCGTCCATCCAGCCGGTGTAGCTGAAGCCCAGCATCACCAGCGCCTCGTCGAGGTCCCAGGTGTAGGTCTGCGTGCGCGCGCCGATCTCGCCGGCCGCCGCCCCGTCGAGATAAAGCCGGGCGACACCGGAAGGCCGACCGGTGTTGAAGCCGTCCCAAGTGAAGACCACGTGCGTCCAGCGATCACGACGGAACGGATGGCGCGCGACCTTCGCCATCGGCCGCGCGGCGTCCGGGACCTTCTCCCAGTCCGTGCCGGCCGGATTCCAGACCGCCTTGTCGGCGAAGGCGCCGAGGCGGAAGGAACGCGGGTCGCCTTCCTTGTCGAAGTCGATGAAGAAGGATGCGTCGTCCCAGGCTTTGGAGGTGATCTGGATGGGGTCGCAGAAATCGGGCGCGAGGTCCTGCTCCGGGCTAAGACGCAGCCAGAACGACACCGTCCCGGCCCAACCGTCCTTCCGGTAGGCCACGTTGCCCGCGGCCTTGAAGCCGACGACCTCGGTGATCTTGTGGTCGAAGCGCAACGCATCTCCGTACCGTCCGGCGCCCGGCGCGATATGGACGGCGCCGCCGGGCGGAAGGCCGGGCGAGACACGGCGTGGGGCGCTCCATCCCGGACCGACCTGCAACCGCCGGTCGCCCCGTGCGAACGTCGCGTCCGGAGTCCCGTCGAACGGCGCGTGGAAGGTCAGCGAACGGGCGAGACCGTCACGGGTCGAGCGCGACACCGGGTTGCTGGCGCAACCGGCTAAGACCAACGCGGACGAGACAGCGAGCAGGAGATGGGCGATGCGGTTTCTCATGGGAGGGTGCGGGTCAGCGATGGCCGGCGATATCGGCTTCCGTGAACGTGGCACGGCGGACGACGCGCCGCTCGTCGGAGGTGAACACGACATGGATCTTCCCGTCACGCGTCTGGATGGCCGTCGGATAGCCGTAGTCGCCCTTCGGATCGGCCAGCAGGTCGCGCTTGTGCGGGAAGGTCTTCGCCCCGTCGGTCGAGAGCGCGACGGTGAGCGGCGTGCGGTCCGAGAAGCTGTCGTTGTAGACGAGAAGGTGGTGGCCGTTCTGGAGCCGCAGGAGGTCCACGGCGGCGTTCGGGTTCGGGAACGCCGAATCGACGCCGTCGCTCCAGGTCTTGCCGCCGTCGGACGATCCGGTCCGGACCATCCACCCGTCCGGACGCCCGCTGTAGTCGCCGCCGCGTCGGCAGAACGCGACCAACCGCTCGCCCTCGATCACCGCCGGTGCCGGCTGGATGTTGCCCAGACGCGATCGGACGCGGCTCGACTCGGTCCATTTCCGGGTCCGCGGATCATGACGCAGGAAGAACGAGGTGCAGTCCTTGCTGGTCGTCTCCGGGTCATCGCCCACCTCGTGGTAGACCGGCAGCAGATAATCGCCGTCCGCGAGCACGATGGGCCGGTTCCGGACCATCGTCCCGGCCTCGAAGGTGAGCGCGAACGGTTCCGACCAGGTCCGCGCGCCGTCCCGGGAGATCTTCGCGGTGATCCGGGAGGTGTCCCAGGTCTCGCCATGGCGGGTGACGTAGAAGAGCCAGACCAAGCCGTCGGGCGCTTGCCAAGGAACGGCGTTGCCGAGCGCATGGAACGGGTCGCGGGCGATGGCCACCGGACGCGTCCATTTCTTCGCGCCGCGCTTCAGGCGCGATCCATAGACCGCCGCGGCGGCGTCCTTGTACTCGCCCTTGCCGCTGAAGAACGCGACGTAGAGGTCGCCGTCCGCCAGTTCGGTGATGCTCGCCGGATGCTTGTAGTCGCCGGTGGCGATCTCGGGACCGAAGAGGCGGTCGATGCGCAGCCCGTCGGCGAGCAGCCAACGGCATGAGCATGCGAGGACCAAGAAGATGACGGATCGTCGGCGCATGGATGGACGCTATCGGTCCGGCCCCGCCGATGCCAACCCTCGGATCGCGCGGTGGGCATCCCACGACCTCGACGAGTGACATCCGCGCTGGATCGCTCACTTTCCCCGCACTTCTCATGCGAACGAAAATTGCCGTCCCGATCTTTGTCCTCGCGCAGCTTGTCCTCGTCACGGCGGCGTTGGCGGCCGGGCCGTTGCCGGTCGTCTCACCGGCACGGGCCGGCTTCGATCCCGGGCGGCTTGAGCGGATGCACGGGCACGCACGCGGCCTCGTCGCCGATGGCAAGTATCCCGGCCTCGTCACGCTGATCGCCCGCGACGGCAAGATCGTGGAGTGGCAGAGCTTCGGGGAACGCGCTCCGGGCGTGCCGCTCAAGCCGGACGATATCTTCGCCATCGCCTCGCTCACCAAGATCGTAACCACCGTCGGCGCGCTGGTGCTGGTCGAGGAGGGCCGGCTCGGGTTCGACGACCCGATCGCGACGCATCTTCCCGAGTTCAAGGATCCCAAAGTCGCGCAGGGCAGCCCGGCGCAATTCTCGCCGCCGGTCGATGCCGTGCGACCGATCACGCTCCGGCATCTGCTCACGCATACCGCCGGGCTCAGCGGATCCACGCCGGTGAAGGATGCCGACATCGCTCTGCCCCGCCGTGTCGACGGCGATTTCACGTCGTTGGCCGACATGACGCGCGAGCTCGCTGCTCACCCGTTGCAGCACCAGCCCGGCGAGAAGTGGGTGTACGGCCCGGCCACGGACGTGCTCGGCCGGCTGATCGAGGTCGTGTCCGGCAAACCGTTCGACGTGTTCCTCGACGAACGGGTGCTGCGTCCGCTGAAGATGCGCGACACGTCGTTCACCGTGCCGCCGTCGAAGCAGGCGAGACAGGTGACGATGCACGTGCGCCAGGCGGATGGATCGTTGGCGGCGATGGCACCGAAGCCGCGGCAGCATCCGTGGCCGGCCGGATCGGGCGGGCTCTACTCGACGCCGGCGGATTACGTCCGCTTCGCCCAGATGTTGCTCGATGGCGGCGGACTCGACGGCGTGCGGATCCTCGGCCGCAAGACGGTCGAGCTGATGACGCAGGACCATCTGCACGGCCTGGCCAAGCCGACGAAGATCTATCCGGTGACCGACGGCTTTGGTTTCGGCGTCGAGATCCGGAGCGACGTGGCGCGCTCCGGTTGGCTCGGATCGCTGGGCACCTACGGCTGGAACGGCGCGACCACGGCCTATTGCAGCATCGACCCGAAGGAGCGGCTGATCGCGATGGTCTGGGCGCAGCACACGCCCAACGCCGAGTTCCAGCTCTACGAACGTTTCAACAATCTCGTCTATCAGGCACTCGTCAGG
>JANNAJ010000634.1:0-7321 GCA_031384285.1 Verrucomicrobiota bacterium | reverse complement strand
GTCAAGGCGTTCCTCGTCCGGCACGGCCGGCCTTTCGAGAAGACGCACGATATCGAGGTGCTGGCGGACATCGCGGGCGAGATCGAGCCCGGCTTCCGCCAGTGGACCGACGCCGCCGATGCGCTGACTCCCTACGCCACCCGGTTCCGTTATCCGAACGCGACCTTCGCCGTCGATCCGCTGCCTTTGGAATATGACGAGGCGTTGCAGCAAGCCCAGGGCATCTACGATTTCGTGCGGGATCTGCTCCCGCAGGATGCGCGCCCATGAACCGCCTCCGCGTCCGACGGTGAACCACCGCCGACATGGACCTCTTGGACCTGCTGGCCTACTGACCTATCGGATCACTGGCTCACCCGCTTCCGCTGGCACAGCACGCTGAAGGCGCGCCCCAGATGCTCCGGATGGGTGAGCGTCTGGAACTGCCGGACCCGCGATGCGTCCCAGGCGGCGAAGCCCGCGTCCGGCGCGAGCGTCTCCGCCATCGCCTCGGTGAGCCAGCGGCGTTGGCTGGTGAAGCACTCGGTCGTCGCCCCCGACTGCTCGCCGACGGCGACGAGCGCCGAGAAATCCACCTGCGCGGTCAGGTCCTGACCGCCGGGATCGGCCAACAGATCGGCCGCGGTCCGATGTCGCTGATAGCCGCGCAGCGTTCCTCCCGCGCGTTGCGGCAGGAAGAACTCCTCGGCGCGCAGCCCGTAGTCGAAGGTCAGCAGCCGGCCCTGGTCCAGGGCATCCATCGCGTCGCGCCACCAAGCGGATGCCGCCGGACAGACCTCGGTGGTGAACCCGTCCGGCAAGGCGTCGAGCAGACCTCCGGGAAGACGCGGCCATGCCACCTCAGGGACCGCGCTCTTCCCGGAGGCGATGCGCGCCCATCGGAAGCCTTCGCCCGCCGGCTCCACGCCCCATTCGAACCAGCGGCCGGAGGCGGCATCCCAACCGAGACGATGCACGGCGAACGCGTCGAGCAGTTCGTTGGCGAAGACGACGCCGCGGATGCCGCCGCGGACGGACCGCGCTTCGCGGACGTCGCTGATCCAATCCACCTGACCGCTGAACCCGGCGAGCGACTCCGCCTGCCATGCCCGCCGGACGAGGGAGGGTTCGCACAGAATGTAGCGGATCCGGTCCGCCAAGGCCGGCCTCCAGCTCCGAAGCCACGCCAGGATGTCCCTCGCCAAGCGACCGTCGTGCGCTCCGACCTCGACGATCTGGAACACGGCGCCCTCAGGACCGCCATCCTCGGCCTGCCAGCGGGCGAACCGGAACGCGAGCAGTTCGCCGAACACGGGTCCGACGCTGACGCTCGTGTAGAAATCGCCGCCGCGACCGACGGCCGCTCGTCCCCGCTCGTAGTAGCCGAGCCCCGGCGCGTAGAGCGCGAGCTCCATGAAGCGGACGAACGGAAGCACGCCGCCGCACGCCGCCGCTTCGCTGCGGATCTGTGCGCCGACGGCTTCGGATGCTGCCGTTCCTGCCATGGGCCGCGATCTTGGACCCAGGTCTCCGGCGACGCCAACAGGAAGGCGCCGCGGCGAGGCATCGGCCTAGCCAAATCTAGGGGGTGACGATTGTGATCTTTGGGGCAGGATTGGACGTCGGATCGTTCCCATGACTGCTTGGACTTCCGGACCGCCCCTCCCGCTGCCAGCGACGCTCGCCGCGGTGGCTGCACTTGTCTCGGCCGCGGGGCTGGCGCACGCATGGCGGGCGTCGCGACGTTCCATCCCGCAGCCCGTCGCTCTCCGTTCGTGGGCATGGGTGCTCGGGCCGTGCCTGCTCACGCTGGCGGCCTGCCTGGTCCGCCGTGAGTTCGACCTGGCCGCGCTCTCGCCGGTGGCGGTCTGGGGATTCCTCGGTTGTCTCGTCGTGGGAGCTTGGACGGCGTTGGCCGGGATCATCCAAGCCGCCCGCGAACCGGCGGTCTCGCGACCCCGGACCACCGAGGCGTGGATCGCGCTGGTGCTGGCCTTCGGCTTGATGTCCGTGCTGCTCCCGGGACAGGTCCCGGCCGGTGACCGGATGGCCGATTGGCGTCCTCCGGGCGGCGTGCGCACGGCGTCGGGATCCGTGCAGTTCCCGGAGTTCAACTTCCAGCTGGAAAAGCCTTCGAAGGACTGGACCCCCCTGGATCCGTCGAAGTTCGCGCCGGTCGCCAAGGTCGTCTGGGTGAACTCATCCCGACCGATCCAGTTCTTGGTCATCCCGGAAGCGCTCGACGAGATGGAGCTGCGCTCGGTCGACCAGTTCGTCGAGCTCTCGAAATCCAACCTCGGTTCCGCTCCGGACGAGGTGAAGTTCTTGCGCGAGCTCACCGAGACGATCGGAGGAGTGGAAGGGCGGCGCTTCGAAGCCGAGCTGCGGCCGGGCGGCGACCGCGTGCTGAGCATCCACTGGAACGCGCTGCACCAAGGCTTCGCCTACCAGCTCATCGTGCAAGGGCCCGCCGAGGAGGCCGAGCTGGTGCGGGCGCAAGCGACGCAGATGTTCACCGCGTTCAGCCTGGTCGACCCGCGGCGAAGCGCGCCGGGAACCGGAGCGGCGCGGACCTTGGACGCCTTCGGATCGCCGCACTTCGGCTTCAGCGTGCGGCTGGAGAAAGGGAAGTGGCACGCCTGGCCGGGCGTGGCGGCGGCCTGGCCGTCCGCCGAGTTCGGCGCGATGGGCGACCAGCGGTCGACGTTCGTGGTGCTGCCGTTCCGGCTTCCTTCGCCGCGTCCGTCGACGGACGCCGTGTCGCAGGCGCTGCTCGCCCGGGCCGGCATGCAGGCGCTGGAGCCGACCTTCACCGCGCGCCGTCCGATCACCATAGGCGCGTTCCGGGGCGAGACGTTCACGGCGCGGCGGTCGGACCTGAGCGGCGAATGGGAATGCCGTGTCCGCGTGCTGCAGAGCGAGAGCACGGCCTACCTGCTGACCGCAGCGGCGCCGGCCGGGACGAGCGGCGGCGCGGCCCGGCTGGACGAGGTGCTCGACCAGGTCACCTTGACCGATCGACCGCCGGCCGACGCCGCCGCGTTGCCGGAGAACCTGCGCCGGTCGCAAGCCTTGTTCCTCAACGAGCTGGCCCTCGGACACTTCAAGCGCGAGCGCTACCCGCCGGCCGCCGAGCTCTTCCGGAGCGCCCGCGCGGCGTGGCCCGAGAACCCGACGTTGCTGGAGAACGAAGGCGATGCCTTGGCGCGCTCCGGGCGTCCGGCGGACGCGCTCGCGCAGCTCGACCTGGCCGCGGCGATGGTCGCCACGAACGTCCCGCTCCAGGGCCTCCGGGCTCGCCTGCTCTGGCAGTCGGACCGCAAGCCCGAGGCGTCCGACGCCTTCGCCAAGGCTTTCGAGGCGGGCCTGCGGAACGATGATTCGTTGTCGACCTACGTCGGCCACCTGTTCTCGTCCGGTCGCGCCGACGAGGCCCGCAAGCGGCTCTCCGCGTATGCGACCCGGCATGATTCCCGGCCGGTCCGCCTGTTGCAGGCCGATCTGCTGCGCAAGAACGGGGACGCGGCGGGCGCGCTGAAGATCCTGGGATCCCAGCGCGGGAAAGAAGGCGCGGGCGCCGATGTCGCGGTGATCGCGACCGAGACGCTGTTGTCGCTGGGCAAACCCGAGGTCGCGCTCAAGACCGCCCGCGAAGTGCTCGACACCGGCAGCGAATCGGCCGCCCTGTGGGTGCTGCGCGCCCGGGCCGAACTCGCCCTCAACCATCCGTCCGATGCCAAGCGCTCGTTCGAGAACGCGGCGCGGATCGACCCGGCCTCTCCCGAGATCAAGCTCTGGCTCACGCGCGTCTCCGGCCTGCTCGGCCAAGGTGAGAACTCCAGCGTGAAGAAGCCGATCACGCCGGTCGATATCCCCGGGGCGCTGCGCAAGGACTGGCCGTCGCCGCGTCTCGCCGCGGAGGTCGCGGAATACGGCGCTCAGTACCTCGAGCGCGTGCTGGCCATCCGCTACGAACGCGGCAAGGAGCTCCGCACCACCGAGCAATGGAAGGTCGAGGTCATCAACGCCGCCGGCGTCGCGCGCTTCCGCAACCTCGAGTTCGAGTTCGACCCGCTCGGCGAGGAGGTCTTCCTCAACTCGGTGGTCGTCCGCGACGCCGCGGGCAAGGTCGTCGCGACCAGCCACGCCGACGACTGGTTCGTGACCGACGACGCGGTCCAGGTGGGCCAAGGCGTCGCGAGCTCGCGCAAGATGCTCCAGGCACCGGTGCCGGGGCTGCAGCCGGGACACGTGCTGGAGGTCGTGTTCACCCGGAAGGCGCTCGGCGCCCCGAAAGAATTCCGCTGGTCCTCCGAGACCTTCTCGCGGCTCACGCCGACGGTCCGGTCGATGGTCTACCTCGAAGGCGACGTGGCCGAGGTCCGTGCCGAACATTCGGACGGGGTGCGCGCGCTGGACGGCAAGGGCTTCCGCGCCTGGATCTCGGACCAACCGGCGCTCTGGCATTCCGAGCCGATGCAGCCGATGGGCGACGTCTTCCGGCCGATGCTCTGGCTGTCAGACGCGAGGACGACCTGGGGCGACCTCGCCGCGGATTATCTCGGATCGATCCGCGACAAGCGCTTCGCCGACGCCGAGGTGAAATCCGCCTTCGCCGAGGCGGGATCCGGGCCGTCCTCGGAGGACATCGTCCTGCGGCTGGCCCACGCGGTGCAGCAGCGCTGCGCGTACCAGAGCATCGCGTTCGGTCGCCGGGCGCGGATGCCCAGCGCTCCGGGCGACACGCTCCGCAAGCGCTACGGCGATTGCAAAGACCAATCGGTCCTGCTCGTGGAGCTGCTCAAGCTCGCCGGCATCGAGGCCCACCTCGCGCTGGCCAACATCGGCGCGAACCTCCGGACCAACCTCCCGTCGCTCGACCAGTTCTCCCACATGATCGTCCACGTGCCGGGCAAGGACGGCGGACGTTTCCTCGACACGACGTCCCGCCAGGTCGATCCGTTGCTCGCCCCGGTCGTCTCGCTCGGCGGCCGTTCGGTCTTCGTGCTCGATCCGGCCGCTCCGCGCTTCGTCGAGGTGCCGGCGCCGACCGCCGGATCCTCCCGGGTGAAAGTCGACCGCCAGCTCACAGTGGCGGACGGCACCGACCTGATCGTTCGCGAAGACGTCGAAGCCATCGGTTCGGCCGCGATCTGGTTCCGCGTGAACCTGACCGCCGTGAGTCCGGCCGAGCAGCGGACGCGCGTGCAGCGCCTGCTCGCGACTGTCGCGCCCTCGTTGGAGCTGACCGAGCTGGCGGTGGAGGGGCTCGAGGACGTCGCGTCGCCGGTGAAGATGCGTCTCGTGGCCCGTCTGCCGCGCGGTCTCGCCGTGGCGGGCGACCGCTTGGTGGGCGTGCTGCCGGCGGCTTGGGAGCAGCTCTGGTTCGGCCCGAGCCCGGCGGTGGCGCGCCACACGCCCTTCGAGGTGCGGCAACCCCTGCTCGTCGAATCCACGGTGCGCTTCTCACTGCCGTCCGGATATGTGTGGAACGACGCGCCGAGACTAGGCGCGAAAGCCGTCAGCGACTTCCTCAGCGCCACCTTGGTGACGACCGACGCCGATGGAGCCACCGCCTTCACGACCCGGGCCGAGCGCTTCACCGGACTCTTCCCGGCGTCGCGCGCCGCCGAGGAACGCCAGGCGACGGTCGACGTGTCGCGACTGCTCGCGCCGGCGCTGGTCCTGGAGCGCGTCACGCCGAAGTGAGCAGCCTGCCACTTCTGATCGCCCCCCCACCGTGATCGGGTGCGATTGGAAGTGGCGGACAAGGCAGCCGGGGCAAAGTCGCCCTTGCTCTGATGAGAACACGGGGCGGAGAGAGAATCTGGAAAGCAGGAAAACCGGAGCATCGCGGGTTCCGTTCCTGTTTTCCTGCTTTCCAGATTCATCTGTCCCAGAGAGCAGATGGCACTCTGCTGCATTGGAGGTCGGCGACCAGCAGGCGCCGCCTCCTGCCAAGCGCCCAGGTATCTCCTCGCGCCCTTCCAAGTCCGACTCGCCGAAACAGAGCACAACTCCGTAAAACCTGTCCGCCACTTCCGATCAAGCCCTCCGCGATCCGCCCTTGCCCGAGCGCCGGTCGTGCATACGCTCCGGTCCCAGACACTTCCCCCATGACCACCGAAGAAGCCATCCAACGTTTCCGCGAGATCTACGCCGCCGTCCGTGCCGAGGTCGGCAAGGTCATGGTCGGACAGGACGCCATCGTGGACGGCACGCTCACGGCCATCCTCGGCGGCGGCCACGTGCTGCTCGAAGGCGTGCCCGGGCTCGGCAAGACGTTGCTCGTCCGCACGCTCAGCGAGGTGCTGGAGCTGAGCTTCAGCCGCATCCAGTTCACGCCCGACCTGATGCCAGCGGACATCCTCGGCACCAACCTCGTGATGGAAGGCGACGACGGTCGGCGGACCTTCGAGTTCCAGAAGGGCCCCATCTTCGCGCACCTCGTCCTGGCCGACGAGATCAACCGCGCCACGCCCAAGACGCAATCGGCCATGCTTGAGGCGATGCAGGAGAAACAGGTCACCGCCGGCGGCGCGAACCGTCCGCTGCCCAGACCGTTCTTCGTGCTCGCGACGCAGAACCCCATCGACCAGGAAGGCACCTACCCGTTGCCCGAGGCGCAGCTCGACCGCTTCTTCTTCAAGCTCATCGTCGGCTATCCGACGCGCGAGGAGATGACCGAGGTGCTGAACCGGACGACCGAGGGCGAGAAGGTCACGCCGGCCAAGGTGCTCGACGGGCCCGGCTTGGTGGCGCTGCAGCAGCTCGTGCGCGAGGTGCCCATCGCTTCCCACGTGAAGGATTACGCCGTGCGCCTCGTGCTGGCCACGCATCCCAAGACCGACACGGCCGCGGCCATCACGAACCAATACCTGCGTTTCGGTGCCAGCCCGCGCGGCGCGCAGGTGCTGACGCTCGCCGGCAAGGTCCGCGCGCTGACGCAAGGCCGCTTCAACGTGAGCTTCGACGACATCGCTGCGGTCGCCCCGGCGACGTTGCGCCACCGGTTGATCCCCAACTTCGAGGCCGAGGCCGAAGGCGTGACCACCGACGCCGTGATCGCCCAGATCCTCCGCGACGTGCCGCGGGACGCCGGGGCGATGATGTGAGGCGTGGCGGCGTTTCGCCGTCCCGAGGCCACCGATCTTCGGTCGAGACCTCTCAAGCTGCCGCCACAGGTTCCGCGTCGACCCACTTGCCGTGCTCCTTGATGAGGTCCACGAGGCGCTCGACGGCTTCGACCTCCGGGATGTTGAACTTCACCGGCTTCTTGCCGACGTAGAGGTTGATCTTGTTCGGCGCGCCGCCCACGTAGCCGAAATCCGCGTCGGCCATC
>JANNAJ010000597.1:0-6290 GCA_031384285.1 Verrucomicrobiota bacterium | reverse complement strand
GGCAGGCGGTTGGCGAAGTCGCTGTAGGCCTCGAGGTTGTCGCACCAAGCTTTGCCCCAGAAGGTGGTGGCAATCTTGGTGGTCGCGAGGTCCACCGGCTCGAGGGCGCGGCCGGACTTGGCGGTGAGCTTCTTCGCGGCGACGGCGGCCTTGCGGCGACGCTCGGCGACGGGGACGTAGGGTTTGAACCGGTGCCAGGACAAGGTGGGGAGGTCTTCGATCTGCGATGGGCGATGGGCCTGGACCCTTGGATCCGCCATCCTGGTGCCCGGCTCCGGAAATCATTCTTCGCTCGCCGTCTTCAAGTCCAGCGCGACGAAGCGCAGCAGCTCATCGTTCGACATCTCGGTGAGCAAGGTCTCGGCGCCGCCTTCCGCGCCGAGCACGGAGTCCGCCAGCGCCTTCTTCTCCCGGATGAGCGCGTCGATGCGCTCCTCGATGGTGCCGCGGCAGACGAACTTGTGGACGAGCACGTTCTTCTTCTGCCCGATGCGGAACGCGCGGTCGGTGGCCTGCGCCTCGACGGCGGGGTTCCACCAGCGGTCGAAGTGCAGCACATGGCTGGCGGCGGTTAGGTTCAGCCCGGTGCCGCCGGCTTTGAGCGAGAGCACGAAGAACGGCGGGCCGTCGTCGCGCTGGAAATCCGCGACGAGCTTCTGCCGCTGCTTCACCGGCGTCGAACCGTCGAGCACGAGGCCCGGACGTCCGAAGAGTTCGCGCAGGCAGGCGGCGAGCGGCCCGGTCATCTCACGGAACTGGGTGAAGACGAGCGCCTTCTCCTGGCGCGAGGCGATCTCTTCGCTGAGTTCGGCCAGGCGCAGGAACTTGCCGCTCTCGTCCGCCGCATAGGCGCCGTCCCCCAGCCAGTGGCTCGGATGATTGCAGATCTGTTTGAAGCGCATCAGGAACGCGAGCACGAGTCCGCGCCGCTGGATGCCATCGGCGGCGTCCAATTTCTCCGCGAGTTCCTGGACGCTCTTCTGGTAGAGCGCGGCCTGACGCCTGCCGAGAGAGCACCATGCGGTCAGTTCGGTCTTGTCCGGCAGATCGGAGATGATGCTGCGGTCGGTCTTGAGGCGGCGCAGGATGTAGGGGCGCACGAGCTGGCGCAGCGGTGCGAAGTCCGGCGGCTCCGCGGCCTGGAGATCCTTGACGTAGCGCGTGAACTCCGGCGCGGCGCCGAGCAGGCCGGGGTTGAGGAAGTCGTAGAGCGACCACAGGTCACCGAGGCGGTTCTCGACCGGCGTGCCGCTGAGGGCGATGCGGGCGCGGGCGCGGAGCCGCTTGATGGCGCGAGTCTGGCGCGCGCCGGGATTCTTGATGGCCTGGGCCTCGTCGAGCACGAGCAGACGCCACTCGCGCCCGGCCATCCACTCCAGCCGCGCGGCCTGTCCGTAGGTGGTGAGGATGATGTCCTTGCCGGCGAGAAAAGCGTCGGCGGTCTCCGCGTCGCGCCACTCTCCGCCGGGTGCCTCGGAGGGATGCGCGAAGGCGGCGCGCAACGTGGGCGCGAAGCGGGCGAGTTCGTCCTTCCAATTGGCGAGCAGGGAAGCGGGCGCGATGAGAAGCGTGGGGGCCCGGGGCGCCGGGCGCTGCTCGGCTTGGGATCGCCGGTCGGGCCGGGCGATGCCCGGCGGGCCGCCATGCTTCAACCGCAGCAGCAGCGCGATGACTTGGATCGTCTTCCCCAGCCCCATGTCATCCGCGAGACATGCGCCAAGGCCCAGGCTCTGCAACAACCACAGCCACTTCACGCCCGTGGCCTGATACGGGCGCAACGTCGCGTGGAGATGTTCGTTCGGATCGAACGTCGACGCGCCCTCCGGCTGGCGGATGCTCTCCAGCGTCCCGCGCAACCAGCCGCCAGCGACCACTTCGCTCCAGTCAGCGGTGGCCGCCGTCGCTTCGTCCGCCACCGCGTCGCCGCCGAGCTTCACGCCCGCGAGCAGGCGCATCCCTTCGAGGAACGAGACGCCTTCGCCCGCACAGCCCGACTGCACGCGCTTCCAGTGGTCGAGCACGCCCGTGAGCTTCGCGGGGTCCACCTCGACCCATTGGCCGCGCAACGAGACGAGGCCGGCCTCCGCGCTCATCAACGTCTTCCACTCCGCCGCCGTGAGCGTCTCGCCGCCGAGCGTGGACCCGACGGAGAAATCCAGCATGCTCTCGGCGCCCAGCCCTGCGCCCTTCGCGGCGCCCCCGACGCGCACGCTGATCCGGGGACGCGTGCCGCGGCCGTTCTTCCACCAGTCCGGGATGCGCGTGATGATGCCGCTGGCTTCGAGCGCCGGGACTTCGCGGAGGAAGTCGTAGGCCTGCGCCGGGGTCCACGCTTGCGGCTGGAAGATGCGGCGGCTTTCGAGCAACTCGCGCGCCCACGCGCTGCGCCCGGCGGCCTGCTGCACCGGTTCGAGCAGCGAACGCAGCGCGGCCTGGTCCTTTGCGCCCGCGTATTCTTGGAGCGCTCGGCCCAGCGGCAGATGCACGGGCTTCTCGTGGGCGGAGAGCCGGTGGGTGTAGGTCGCCATGAACGCGAAGGGCGTCTCCGGCGAGCGCTTGTTCTCAGCGAGATGGAACGTGACCTTGCCCAGCAGATGCAGCACGGGATTGATCCGCCCGAGCCATGGTCTCCGACCGCCCGACGCTTGTGCCTCGGCGCGAGCGAGCGCATCGAGTTCGCGCCAGAGGGCCGCGAACACTTCCGGCGACGCATACTCCGCACCGCGCATCGCCGGGATGCGCAGCGTGAGACCGGAGAACAACTCCGGCGGCGGCGCGATCTCAGCGACGTCCCCGCCATCGGCCGATTCCGGCGCGTGCGCCATCGCCGCCAGATAAGCATCCGCGAACTCGCGCCAGAACAACCCCTCGGCCGGCCACGCCCCCGCCTCGCGCCGCCGCGCCGCCAGCGCGAGCAACCCGTGCGCGGAACTTTCGGCGAACGCCCCCGTCAACTCGTCATCCGCCGCGAAAGCCGACGAAGCCCCTGCGCCGCTGCACTCTTCAAGCAGCAAGCGCCCTTGCGGGCTGAGGGTCAATCGATGCGGCGCGGCCATGCAGGATTGGAAACCGGACAAGTGAGGCTTTCAACGTCGGCTCGTGAAAAAAAACCGCTCCGGTTCGCCGGAGCGGCTTTGGATCCGGGTCCGTCTCGTCACCTCGGCGGCGACCGCTGGATCACTTCTTCGCTCACGCCTTGGACGACGCTCAGCCGGGCACGAAGCGGCCGGAGTCGTCGCGCGACATGCCCAGCGCCGCCGGCGTGAGGTCGTCGGTGCCGAAGCTGAAGAACTCGGCGGTGTGGGCGCGGCGAAATGGGCGATCATCACGATCCCTTTTTCAATGCCTTTGGATCTGCAGCGCCTTGATCCGTGAAGCCAGCGTGGTGGGCTTCATATCGAGCAGTTCCGCCGCGCCGCCCGGGCCGAACACTTTGCCGCCGCTCTGTTTCAGCGCCGCCGTGATGCTCTCACGTTCGTGACGTTTCCAATCCTCGCGCGTCAGGATGGACGCCGTTTCGCCATGGGCCGTCGTCGCGAGGACCGGGTGGGGAACGCCGGCGGTCGGGAGTTCGAAGTGCAACGCCCCCCCCTGCGCGAGGATGACGGCGCGCTCGACGGAGTTCTGGAGCTCGCGGATGTCGCCCGGCCAGTCGTGGGAGTTGAGGTGCTCGGCATGGGCTTTCGTGAACCGCGGTGCGGGACGGTTCATCTTCTTGGCGGTCGCCCGGACAAAGTGCGCGGCCAGTAGCGCGACATCTTCGCTCCGCTCGCGCAGCGGCGGGACTTCGAGCGGGAACACGCCGAGTCGATAGAACAGGTCCTGGCGGAACCGGCCGGCGGCCACCTCCTTTTTCAGATCCCGGTTGGTCGCGGCGACGATGCGGACGTCGACCTTGCGCGTCCTTGTGTCACCGACGCGTTCGACCTCCTGTTCCTGAAGGACCCGCAACAGCTTCGCCTGCATCGCGAGGGGGATCTCGCCGATCTCGTCGAGGAACAGCGTGCCGCCGTCCGCGAGCTCGAAGCGCCCCGGCTTGTCGCGCACCGCACCGGTGAACGCGCCGCGCATGTGGCCGAAGAACTCGCTCTCGAACAGGTTGTCGGGGATCGCACCGCAATTGACCTTGATGAGGGCGCGACCTTTGCGCGGGCTGTTCTCGTGGATGGCGCGCGCGACAAGTTCCTTTCCCGTGCCGCTCTCGCCGTTGATGAGCACCGCCGCGTCTGTGGGCGCGACGAGCTGGATCTGCTGGAGCACCTTCCTCAATGCCGGACTGTTCCCGACGATGTCGTGCGCGCCGAGCGCCGCCGTCACTTCTTCCCGCAGGTAAAGATTCTCGAGTTCGAGCCGTTCCTTGAGCGAGGCGATCTCCTCGAAGGCCCGCGCGTTGGCGATGCTCACCGCGGCGTGATCGGCGAAGACGCGCAGCCACTGGAAGTCTTCATCGCTCAGCACGTCGTTGTCGAAAAGGGCCAGCACGCCGAGCGTCTCGCCGCGGAAGACGAGTGGTTGTGCAGCGACGGTCTTCACTCTCTCGCGCTGGATCCATTTCGGATCAGCGATCCACTCCTCATCGCCACGCACCCCGGGCAGGAGCAGTGGTTGGCCGGTCTGGGCCACGCGACCGATCTTACGCACGCCCATCGGAAACCGCCGGAAGCCGCCGTCGAGCCGTGTGTGGTCCGCCTTCGCGTCGGCGGGATTGCCCGCGCTCGCGACAAGATGCAGGCAGCGCGTCTGGTCCGGGCACTCGGATTGGAATCGGCAGGTCGCGCAGATGTCGCCCTGCCCGATGAGCCAGATGCGCGCGAGCACGACGTTCTGGCATTGCGCAATGCCGCTGACCACCGCGCGCAATACTTCTGGTAACGACCGGTTCTGCGCCATGGAAACCATGATCTGGGGCAAGTCCGCGCAATGCATGACCTGAGACTACGAGAACGCGTCGGCAATCACAACGACTCTTCGTAGTTCACGAACTATCGTAGCGGGGATCATTCCGTGAAATCCCGCACAACCTCAATGATTCGATGGTTTCCGCTCTCAATAGTTCGTTGGCACGTCGCCAGCGTTAGGGGGTATAACGCTGCACGACGCAGCGCTGAATAACGAATTCAATAATCAAAATCATGAACCGCATCACTCAACTCGACCCCACCAGCGCCACCGGCAAGACGAAGCAACTCTTCGACGGCGTGCAGACTAAACTTGGCATCGTCCCCAACCTCTTCCGGGTGTTCGGCAATTCACCGGCCGCGCTCGAAGCCTACCGCAACTTCGACGGCGCATTGGCGGGTGGTGTCCTAACGGCGAAAGTCCGTGACCAGATCGCGCTCGTCGTCGCGGAAATCAACGACTGCAGCTATTGCCGGAACGCGCATGCCTATCTCGGCGCCAAGGCCGGATTGGACGATCGTCAGATTGCCGACGCGCGCAACGTGGTAGCGGACGACGAACACACCGCCGCCATCCTGAACCTCGCCCGCAGCATTGTTGTGCAGCGAGGTGAGCTCAGCGACACCGAGTTCAAGGCCGCTCGCGCCGCCAAGCTCACCGACGCCGAGATCGTCGAGACCACCGCGAACGTGGCGCTGAACATCCTGACGAACTACGTCAACCACGTTGCCCAGACCGTCGTGGATTTCCCTGAAGTCAAATCCGGCGTGGCCGAAGAGACCGCTGAAGTTCCGACCGAAGCCTGCACCACCGCCGGCTGCGGCTGTGCCTGAGAAAATTTCCGCGACGCGCATTCCGTGCGCGCCGTGGACGGATCAACCAACAAAAACAAAAAACATAGAAAGATACACGAACATGAAAAACATACTGAAATCCATCGCGGCCGTTGCGCTGCTGTCCGTCTCCGCCTTCGCTGGCGACCTGGTCAACGTCTCCGGCGCGAGCAAGGCCGCCGTGAGCGGTTACGACACGGTCGCGTTCTTCACCGACTCGAAGGCGGTGAACGGTTCGCCGTTCATCAGCGCTGAATATCAGGGCGCGACTTATTACTTCGCCAACGAAGAACACAAGGCCCTGTTCACGGCCAGTCCGGAAAAATATGCGCCACAATGTGGTGGGTTCTGCACCTACGGCGTTGCGCTCGGCAAGTTGTTTCCGGTGGACATCAACACCTGGCAGGTGCGCAACGGTAAACTGTATCTCAACCTGAACCCCGACATCTTGAAGAAGTTCAACGCGGACTTTGAAGGCAACGTGGCCAAGGCCGAAAAGAACTGGCCTGGCTTGGTGAAGAAGCATAGCAAGTAAACCTCCGTCATCAGGGCCGCCCG
>JANNAJ010000583.1:0-11465 GCA_031384285.1 Verrucomicrobiota bacterium | reverse complement strand
TGTCCTCTCATTGCCAGCGGTTCCGCGTCAACTGGTCGGCGTCTCCGGCAGTTGCTCGCCCGTGACGGATCGGCAGATTGCCAAGGCAGTGGAATTCGGCTTCGCAGAACTCGCTCTCGACCCGATGCGCTTACTCGCTCTTGGAGCGGCGGAGATTGACCTCTCCGATGCTCTCTCGCTCCTTCGCTCTGGTCGCAGCCTGATCCTGCACACCAGCCGTGGCCCGTCTGATCAACGCCTTCAAAACACTCTCTCCTCCCCTGAACGGGAAAAATTGGGACGCGCTTTGGGCGCTATGCTCGACCGACTACTGCAAGCCAGCGGCCTGAAGCGCGCCGTGGTTTGCGGCGGCGACACCAGCATGGCCGTGGCGCGCGCGCTGGGCATCGAGGCGTTGGAATTTGCCGCGCCCGCCGCACCCGGTTCGCCCCTCTGCCTTGTGCATGCGCCTGGCCGCAGCGCCGATGGATGCGAGATTGTTTTCAAAGGCGGCCAGAACGGACGCGACCGGTTCCTGCTCGACGTGCTAGGCCTCACGACCTGCGAGAATTCAGCACAGAGTTATGGAGGACACAGAGATAACGACTGTTCCCCTTCTGTGTCCTCCGAATCTCTGTGCTGAAGACTTTATCCCTCCACCCGCAACACCAAAACCATGACTCAAATCGCTCTCCTCGGGGCCGGCGGCAAGATGGGCTGCCGATTGACCGATCATCTGCAATCTCATCCTGACTACACGCTGCACTGCGTCGAGACCGGCGAGCGCGGCCGCGCCAATCTCGCGGCGCGCGGCATTGTCCCAACGCCACGCGAAACAATTCTGCCAAAGGCGGACGTCGTCATCCTCGCCCTGCCGGATCGGGTGCTTGGCAAAGTTGCGCACGAAGTCGTCCCGCTGCTCAAGCCCAGTGCGATTGTCATCACCTTGGATCCTGCCGCCGCGCACGCGGGTGAACTGCCGGCGCGGCCGGACATCAGCTACTTCGTCTCGCATCCGTGTCATCCCAGCGTGTTCGACTGCTTCCAGACTGAGGCCGAGATCAACGACTTCTTCGGCGGCACGCACGCGCGCCAGGCGATCGTCTGCGCGCTCATGCAGGGGCCGGAGGATCATTACGCCCTGGGCGAAAAGATCGCGCGCGACTTCTACGCGCCGGTCACACGCTCGCATCGGGTCACGGTGGGGCAGATGGCCATCCTTGAGCCCACCATGGCCGAGACCTGCGGCATCGCCATGCTCATCGAGTTGCGTGAAGTGATGGAGGAAGCCATCCGCCGTGGCGTGCCGCGCGAGGCGGCCGAGGATTTCATGTATGGCCACATCAAAGTCGTCCTCGGCATCGTGTTCGGCCGGGTTGGATACCCGTTGAGTGATGGTGCAAAACTCATCGCCGGGGTCGGTCGCGAGAAACTGTTCCAGCCGGACTGGAAGAAACTCTTCGACCCTGAGAGCGTGAAACAACAGGTGGACGCCATCGTGCGGGGCGACTCGGCTGGCAAGACGGCGTGAGCATGGCCGCTCCCATCACCTTCCTTAGTACCGGCCCGCTCGCCATGCGTTTCAAAGCAGGCGATCTCCGCCACGTCAAACTTGGCGACCGCGAGGTCATCCGCGGCATCTGCGCGCCTTTACGCGACCGCAACTGGGGCGCTGTGCCTTCGGTGATCTCAGATCTGAGATATGTGCACTTCAGCAGACCCGGTTTTGTACCACCACGCCTCCCGCTGTGTTTTGTTTGGAATCGCTCTCGAAGGCGGATGCGATCCGCGCGCCGGGCGATACGAGATGTGGATCCCGTCAGGGATTGATGTGATCCCAGGTCGGGGCTGAAGCGGCATCAGGTCCGACCGGACGAACTGTGCGGTCGGCGATCCCGTCCGGACGTGCGTCCACGGATCCGGGGACGCGTCGGGTGCCGTCGCTTGCAACGGAGTTTTCAACCGGCTGCCGTCCGTCAGGGGCACCGGTCTTCAGCGTTCCTGTCGCTGGCGGCATCACCGGAAGAGGAGGTCTCTTCTTTGGCCGCGCCGTCAGTGCGTCAGGACGTGGCGGAGGTAGAGGTACATCAGCGGTGCGTTGAACAGCAGGCTGTCCAGCAGGTCGAGGATGCCGCCGATGCCGGGGAAGAACTTCCCGGAATCCTTCACGCCGGCCTCGCGCTTGAAGAGCGATTCGATCAGGTCGCCGATCACCGCGGCGACGCTGAGCACCACGCCGAGGATGACCGCGTGGAGGTGGCTGGTCTCCTTGAGGTGGTCGTGGCACAGGTGCGCGAAGGCCACGCTCACCCCGGTCGAGACCACGATCGCGCCGGCGAATCCTTCCCACGTCTTCCCCGGGCTGATGCGCGGGATCATCTTGTGCCGTCCGATCAACGAGCCGACGCAGTACGCGCCGAGGTCGCTGAACTTGGTGACGAGGATGAAGTAGAGCACGTAGTAGCGGCCGTCGACGCCCGGGAAGAAGTTGATCTTCTGGATGAAGTTCAGCAGCCACGGCACGTACATCAACCCGAACAAGGTCGTGGAGATGGCCAGGATGCCGGCGGTGTTGGTCTTCGCGAGGAACTGGCGCACGCAGAGGCCGAGCACGAAGAGGATCAGCACCGAGGACTCGAAGTCGCCCGGCTTGGACGCCATCCCGGCCTTGCCGATCCCCGGCAGATAGGCGGTGAGATAGAAGAACGTCGACGCCATCAGCAACAGCCCGCCGAGCACGCCCCAGGTCTTGAAGCACACCAGGCCGCGCTTCTCGACGAGCCCGTAGAACTCGAGCATCCCGGTCCACGCGAGCAGCATCATGAGCGCGAGGAACACGTAGTTCGCGACCAGGACGTTGGTCGAGAAGATGGCCGTGAGCACGATGGTCCACAGCACCACGGTGCTGCCGAGCCGGCGCACGAAGGTCTGCGCCTTGGTCAGGGCGGGCGGTGCGGGCGTCGGTGCAGCGGTCGGTTCCGTGCCGGCGGGCGTCATCGGCCGAGGGTGCCAGACGGCTCCGGCAGGACGAACCAAAACTTGGCCGATGGGCCGACCTGCTCAGTCCCGGGCCGCCGGGTTCCCGAGGCGGAAATTCCGCTGCAAGGCGTAGGTCAGGCTCAGCACGAGGAACGATACGACGAGAAGGAACAGCGAGGTGCGGCCGGCCCCGTCGTAGTCGAGCCCCTGGACCTGGTCGTAGATGGCGATCGAGACCGTGCGCGTCACGCCGGGGATGTTGCCGCCGACCATCAGCACCACGCCGAACTCCCCGAGCGTGTGCGCGAAGCTCAGGACCATGCCGGCGAGCAATCCCGGCCAGGCGAGCGGGACGACGATGCGCCGGAACGTGTGCCACGGCGAGGCGCCGAGGCTCCGCGAGGCCTCGACGAGACGAGGATCCACCGCGCGGAACGCCGCGGTGAACGGTTGCACGGCGAAAGGCAGGCTGTAGAGCGACGACGCGACCAGCAGCCCGCCGAAGGTGAACGGCAGCCGGCTCCCCGCGAGCGTCTCGTACCATCCGCCGAGCACGCCGTGCGGCCCGAGCGCGACGAGCACATAGTATCCCAGCACGGTCGGCGGCAGCACGAGCGGCAGCGCGACGACCGCCTCGACGAACAGGCGTCCGCGCCAGCGCGTCGTCGCCAGCCACCACGCGAGCGGCAGGCCGGCGACGAGCAGCACGAGCGCCGTGCAGCCCGAGAGCCGCGCGGTCAGCGCGATGGCCGTCCAATCCATGCGGTCATTTGTCCGGCAGGACGAACCCGTAGCGAGCCAGAACTGCGCGGCCCTCCCCGCCCGTGAGCACCGCCCGGAGCGCGCGCGCCGCAGCGGCGTTCTTGCCGCCGGTCAACACCGCGCCGCCCTGCTCGAGGCGCGGGTGGGCCTCCACCGGGATCTCCCAGAGGCGACCGGAGTCCGCCATCTTCGGCGCGACGGCGAGCGACCGGGCGATGATGCCGATATCGGCCGCGCCGGAGCCGACGAACTGCGCCGCCTGGGCGACGTTCTCGCCGAGCACGAGCCGGTCCTTAACCGCGGCATGGATGCCGTAGTGCTCCATCGCCGCCACCGCTGCCGCGCCGTACGGCGCGTGCGCCGGGTTCGCGATGGCGATCTTCGCCGCCCTCGGGTCGAGTAGCGCGCGGATGCCGGCCTTCTCGACATCGATGCCCGACGCCTTCGGCACCCACACGACGAGCCGGCCGATGCCGTAGATGAAACCGCTCGTCCCGTCGGCCTTGCCGGTTGCGACGAGTCGTCGCGGAAAGCTCGCGTCGGCCGAGAGGAACAGGTCGAACGGCGCGCCTTGGGCGATCTGGGCGAAGAGATTGCCGGACGAACCGTAGCTCGCTTTGACGGTGACCTGCGGATGCGTCCTGCCGAACCCGACGATGACCTCATCGAGCGCGAACTTCAGGTCCGCGGCCGCCGCGACGAGAAGATCGCCCGCGGGTGCCGTCTCGGCAAAGGAAGGAAACGCCGAGAACGCCATCGCTCCCGTCGCCAAGGCAGCTGCGGCGAACCGGAGGCCGGTCCGACGGGAGACCAGAGCCGGGCCCGTGCCGCCGCGAAGGCCCGACGAATCCGCCCTTCGGCCCGCGCTCACTTCATCCCGGGCCACGGCGTGATGGCGTTGAGCGCCGGGACGATCTTGCGACGCAACTCCAGGAAATCGACCTCGCCCGTGTGGCGGTACAGCACCTTGCCGTCGGGCGCGACGAGCAGCGTGTGGGGCAGGGGACCTTTCCACTCGGGATCGAGCGCCTCGGTGAGCTTGTCCTCGTCGGTCTCGCCGTAGATGAGGTTCTTGGCGGAGGAATGACGCTTCTGCAGGAACTTGAGCACCATGTCCTTCTCGTCGGGCATCTGCGCGGCGACGGTGACGAGCTCGAAGTCGCGTTGGCGGAAGCGCAGGCGGGTGTCCACGAAGTCGTCGAACTCGGCGACGCACGGACCGCATCGGGTGGACCACACGCTGATGAGCCGGAGCTTCCCGGTGCCCTTGTTCTCGCGGAGGGCCTTGAGCGCCGCGGCGTCGGCGGTCGCGAGCGTGACGGGTTCCTTGTGGACCTTCTCCAGCCAGCGCGCGTTCGCGTCGGTCTTGCCCGCCCATTTGGTCGAGCAGCCGAAGACCTTGGTGTCCTTCAGCCGGGGCTCCTTTCCTTCCAGCAGGTCGTCCATCGCGTTGCGCAGGTCGCGCGACTTCACGAGGTCGAGACGCTCGGCGTCGTCGATGCGTCCGCGGTAGCGGAGCACGCGCTGCTGGTCGAAGAGGAAGACGTGGGGCGTGGCGACCGGTCCGTACTTCAGCGACACGGCCTCGGTCTCACCGTCGTAGAGATAGGGGAAGTTGTAGCCGCGATCCTTGGCGCGGGCCTTCATGTCGTCGAGGTCGTCGCCCAGGTCGGTGTAGCCCAACTCATCGGGGCGGACCGCGGAGGGGCTGTTCGGCGAGATGGCGACCACGGCGACGCCCTTGGTCCGATAATCGCGGACGAGATCCTTGATGCGCTCTTCGTAGGCCTGCGCGGTCGGGCAATGGTTGCAGGTGAACAACACCGCCAGCAGCTTGGCGTCCTTGTACTCGGCGAGGGTGTGGTTCTTCCCGTCCACGCCGGGCAGGTCGAAATCCGGCGCGGCGGAGCCGAGCGCCAAGGTGGGATGATCCTCCGCGATGGCGATGGATGCGGCGAGGATCGCGAGCAGCAGGGCGAGGGGTCTCACAAGTCGAGAGGATTGAAGCGGCGCGACGGCGCGGGCAAACCGATTCTTGGCGAAGGCGACGGTCCGTCCGGCTGCGAAGGATTGCGTCGGGACCGGCGGCGGCGATTCTCCCGCGCATGGAACGGCTTGGGCTCAACCGGAGCGGCTACTTCGGCGAACGCATCGATATCGATATCACGTTGGAGGCCTGTGCCGCGGCCGCGCGACGCAACGACTGGACGGTCGGGTCGTTCCCGGCGGGCGCTCTCGGCCTGATGGCCCTGCACCGTCCGGCGCCGGCGGGGAGCGCTTCCGCGCCACGCGTCTATCTCTCGACGGGGATGCACGGCGACGAACCGGCTGGTCCGCTCGCCGCCCGGCGCCTGCTGGAAGAGGACCTCTGGCCGGCCGCGGAGATCTGGTTGCTGCCGTGCCTGAACCCGGACGGCATCCGGGCCAACACACGGGAGAACGCGGGCGGCATCGACATCAACCGTGATTACCGCCATTTCCGCAGCCAAGAAGCCCGCGGTCACGTCGATTGGCTCGGGCATCAGCCGCCGTTCGACCTCACCTTGCTGCTTCACGAGGACTGGGAATCGCACGGGTTCTATTGCTACGAGCTGAACCCTGACCGGAGACCATCGCTGGCGGAGGTGATGATCGAGGAGGTCCGACCCGTCTGCCCGATCGACGGCTCGGAGACGATCGACGGGCGTCCGTCGCGGCATCCGGGGATCCTGCGTCCGGAGGAATGGCCGGACTTCGATCCGGCGGCGCGCGCGGAATGGCCGGAGGCTCTCTGGCTCGGCATGAACCAGACGCGCCTGAACTATACCCTCGAGGCCCCGAGCGATTGGCCGCTCGCTGTCCGGGTCGAGGTGCTCGTCCGCACCGTGCGCGCTGCGATGGAGCGTTGCTGTGCGGAGGCGGTCCGGTAGGCTGCGCGGCCTGCGTATGGATGTCTCCCTCGCTCCCGGGCCGGTCCCGGCCCCCATCGTCTTCCGCCCGCGCGCGGCCGCCGTGCCCGCTCCCGCGGACGTCCCGTCGTCCCGGGAACCGGTGCGCAGCCTGTACGTCCATGTGCCGTTCTGCGCGCACAAGTGCGAGTACTGCGCCTTCTACTCCGCGCCGCCGTCGGGCGACGTCATCAACCGCTACGTCGCCGCGCTGGTGCGCGAACTGGAGCTGGTCGCACCGGATTGCCGGCCGGACACCGTCTTCTTCGGCGGCGGCACGCCGTCGCTGCTCACGCTCAAGCAATGGGAGACCGTGCTCGGGGCGATGGACCGGTTCGGCCTCACCGGTGCGGGCGAATGGACCGTGGAGTGCAATCCCGCGACCGTCTCCGCCGACAAGGCGAAGCTGTTGCGCGACGCCGGCGTCAACCGCATCTCGATGGGCGTGCAATCCCTCGACGAATCGTTGCTCGAACGGCTCGGGCGCATCCACTCGCGCGAGCAGGTCTTCCGCAGCCATGACATCCTGCGCGCCGCCGGCTTCGACAACCTGAACATCGACCTGATGTTCGCCATCCCGGGCCAGACGATGGAGCTCTGGCACCGCACGCTCGACGAGGCGCTCGCGTTGGGGACCGAGCATCTGAGCTGCTACGAGGTCATCTACGAGGACGACACGCCCCTCTACCAGCAGCTCCAGGCGGGAGAGTTCGATGTGGACGAGGAGCTCGCGTGCGAGATGCACGAGGCCTTGGTCGACCGTGCCGCCGCCGTCGGCCTCCGGCAATATGAGGTCGCCAACTTCGCCCGCGACCAGCGCGCCAGCGTCGGACGCGGAACGCCGAACGCGGAGCGGACCTCCGATATCCGATCCCCGATCCTTGGTCCCCTGTCGTCGATCCCCGCCCTGGCCTGCCGTCACAATGTCGGCTACTGGCGCGGCCGCGACAGCTACGGGATCGGTCCGAGCGCCAGCGAGTACGTAAGAGGATTGCGAGCGAAGAACTGGGCGAACACAGACCTCTGGATCGGGCAGCTGGAGAAGGGTCGGCGGGCGAAGGAATCCGCCGAGGCTCTGGCGCCGGAGGCGAGGGCGGGCGAGTTGGCGGCGTTCGGTCTGCGCATGAACGCGGGATGGCCGTTCGCCGAGTTCGCCGAGCGCACCGGCTTCGACCTGCGGTCCGGATGGCGCGCCGAGCTCGACCGTCTGGTGGCCTGCGGTTGGGGCGAAGAGACGGCGGATTCGTTCCGGCTCACCCGTCAGGGGCTCCGCTTCGCCGATTCGGTGGCGGAGATGTTCCTGCGCTCGTGACTCTGCTCAAGAAGGCCGGGAGAAGCGGGCATCGTCTCGTCATCCAGGACGGATCGCCGAGATGGATCGCCGGGGCGGCGCTCTGGGAGCCCTGACGGCATTCGGCCTGGTCCACCCGGAGACGGAACGCCGGGTCCGATCCTCTCGTCGTCACTCCGCGATCACGACGCAATGCCAGTTCTTGGCGTCGCGGAGGTAGAGGCGGCCGTCGGAGTAGGCGGGATTGCACCAGTTCGCGCCGCAGACCTGCACCCGACCGAGCTCCTTGAAGGTCGTCGCGTCCGCCGCGAACAAACCGACCGTGCCGCCGTCGGTCAGTGTGAGGACGTTCCCGCCCAACACCAGGAACCCGGCATACGCCTTGTCGGCGGAGGTCGTGAACCAACCCTCTTGGCTCCATCGCTTGTTGCCGGTCGGGAGGTCGACCGCGACCAGGTCCTTGGACGGTCCGAGCCCGTAGAGCGTTTCAGCGACGCGCACCGGACTGGAGAAGTTCATCGCCCCGTCCTTGCTCACCCATGCCTGCGACACCTTCTGTCCGCCTCCTTCGCTCTCGATCTTCAGACCCATCAGGCCGGCCGTGTGGGAAGCGACCGCCACGATGTCGCCGAGCACGACCGGCGTGGTCACGTGGCGGCCGAAAGCGGTCTTGACCGGGAAGCGCCACAGCAGCTTGCCGTCGGACGCGGCGAGACCGATGACGGCTTCGGCGGTGAAGCACACGTATTGCCGTGTGCCGGCCAGCGTGGCGACCACCGGCGGGGCGTAGCCGGCCTGGTCGTCCTGGGACTTCCAGCGCACCGCTCCGGATCGCTTGTCGAATGCGACGATGCCCGCGCCTTTCATCCCGCCGGCGCAGGCGATGATCAGGTCGCCGTCGACGAGCGGGGAACCGTCGTTGCCATGGCGTGCCGCGCCTGCGGTGTTGCCCTTCTCGCCGGTGAAGACGGCTCCGAAGTCGTCGGTGTACCGCGTGCGCCAGACCAGTTTTCCGTCGGCGACGGAGCGGCACTGGAGCTCGCCTTTGCACGAGACGACGTAGACGCGGTCGGCGTCGACGACCGGCGTGCAGCGCGGACCGGTCGGCCCCTGCGAATCAGTGAACGGCGAGTCCACCGCCTGCCGCCAGATCTCTTTGCCGTCGGTCACCGCGAGAGCGCGGAGCGTCTCCTGGCCGTCCTGGTTGTCGAAGGCGAAGACCTTCCCGGCGGCGACAACGGGTGAAGCGAGGCCGGGTCCGGCCGGCACCCGCCAAGTGGTCTTCAGCTCGGCGGGCAGCTTCGACGGGACCTTCTCGGACGTCGTCGCATGACCGTCGCCGAGGGGGCCGCGCCATCGCGGCCAATCGGCGGCTTGAGCCGCGGTGACGAGCAGGGCGCCGAGCGCCCACGAGGTGAAGGCCGGCGTGCGGTGCGGGTTCATCGGTTCTCGTTCACGTACCACATCAGCGCCGAAAGCCCGGCGGCCACGAGAGCGGCGGTGACGAGCGACGCGATCATGTGGATGCGTCGCTTGCGCTTGGCACCGCGGCCTTGGCCCGGGAGCAGGTAATAGCGGTGCTCCTCGGGGTTCTTTGGTTTGAAACCGAACATACGGGACAGGATGGACGGCGGGGTTATAGGCAGAGCCGGGAGGCCAGCGCAACCGACGAGCAACGGCGCGGTGATTTTCTTGTGACCGGAGCGCCGCGGTGCGGCCTTCAGCAAGGATCTCCGGCTCCACATCCCGGATCAAGGGCATGGACGCGCCGCCATGCCGGAGCTAAGAACACCGCGTCTCCCCGAGAACAGAAACCAATGCCGCACCGGCGCCGTGTGCCCGGTCGGTGACCTATGCCGCATCCATGAAGACCCGCTCCGCATCCGCCAAAAAATCCGTCGACTCCGCCCACGGGGTCTCCGCGAAGACCCGCAAGATGCTCATCAACGGCCAGTGGGTCGCCGCCGCTTCCGGCGAGACGTTCCCGACGATCGATCCTGCGACCGGCGAGGTGATCTGCCGCGTGCCGGCCGGCGACAAGGCCGACATCGATGCCGCGGTCAAGGCGGCGCGGGCCGCGTTCGAGACCGGGCCGTGGCGCAAGCTCACCGCGTCCGAGCGCGGACGCCTGCTGTGGAAGCTCGCCGATCTGCTGGAGGAGAACTTGGAGGAGTTCGCACGCCTCGATTCGCTGGACAACGGCAAGCCGCTCGCCGTCGCCCGCGCCGCCGACGTGCCGCTGGCGGTCGATCTGTTCCGCTACATGGCCGGTTGGACCACCAAGATCCATGGACGCACCTTCCCCATCTCCGTGCCCTACGCGCCGGGCGCGCAATTCCATGCCTACACCCAGCGCGAGCCCGTGGGCGTGGTCGGCCAGATCATCCCGTGGAATTTCCCGTTGCTGATGGCGGCGTGGAAGCTCGGGCCCGCGCTGGCCACCGGCTGCACCGTGGTGCTCAAGCCCGCCGAGCAGACGCCGCTCTCCGCGCTCCGACTCGGCGAGCTGATCCAGCAGGCCGGTTTCCCCGACGGCGTGGTGAACATCGTCACCGGATTGGGCGAGACGGCGGGCGCGGCGCTCGCCGGCCATCCGGGCATCGACAAGGTCGCCTTCACCGGTTCGACCGAGGTCGGCAAGCTGATCGTCCGCGCGGCGGCGAACGACCTGAAGAAGGTCTCGCTCGAGCTCGGCGGCAAGTCGCCCAACATCATCCTCGACGACGCCGACCTCGAGACGGCCATCCCCGGCGCGGCGAGCGCGATCTTCTTCAACCACGGTCAATGCTGCTGCGCCGGTTCGCGCCTCTATGTCCACAAGAAGCACTTCAACAAGGTCGTCGAGGGCGTGGCGGCGGCGGCATCCAAGATCAAGGTCGGCCCCGGCCATCTGCCCGACACCGAGATGGGCCCGCTCGTCTCCGAGGAGCAGCTGAACCGCGTGATGGGCTTCCTCCAATCCGGTCAGAGCGAGGGCGCGAAGCCGCTCGCCGGAGGCGGACGCCACGGCGACCGCGGCTACTTCGTGAAACCGACGGTGCTGGTCAACACCAAGCCCGGCATGAAGGTGCTGGAGGAGGAGATCTTCGGGCCGGTGGTGTGCGCCGTGCCGTTCACGGACGTGGACGAAGTGCTCGCCGCGGCGAACAGCAACATCTACGGCCTCGCCGCCGCGGTGTGGACCCGCGACGTGTCCCGCGCGCTCAAGCTCGCGAGCGCGCTGCGCGCCGGCACGGTGTGGGTGAACACCTACAACCTCTACGATCCCGGCCTTCCCTTCGGGGGCTTCAAGCAAAGCGGATTCGGACGCGAGCTCTCCGCCACGGCGCGCGAGCTACTCGCCCTCCTTCTGCTCCTCTTTTTTCTTGTCCTCTGTCTTCACGGGCGGCGCGGAGGGCGGCTGCGAGGAATCGTCGCCGGTGTAGCCGAGGCTGCGCAGCGCCTCCTTCTCGTCGTCGGAGAGCAGCTCCACCTCGCCCACCTCGCCCGGCTTCGGCCACAGCTTGCGGTAGCCCTCGAGCTCGTTC
>JANNAJ010000536.1:0-1856 GCA_031384285.1 Verrucomicrobiota bacterium | reverse complement strand
TGGATCGCGTCCTGCAGCGGGCGCAGGTACGGGTCGAGCTTCTGGTGCAGGTCGCCGGGCAGGAAACCGAGCGCCTCGCCGGCCTCGACCGCCGGCCGGGTGAGGATGATGCGGTTCACTTTGCCTTCCTTCAGCGCGGCGACGGCCATCGCCATGGCGAGGTAGGTCTTGCCCGTGCCGGCCGGCCCGATGCCGAAGGTGACATCGTGCTCGCGGATGGCCTGGACGTACTTCTGTTGGCCGAGCGTCTTCGGCGTGATGGACGATTTCTTCCCGGAGGTGGCGATGCGGGTGGAGAAGAGGTTGTCGAGCGCATCGGCGCCGTCGTTCTTCACCACGGCGACGGCGTGGGCGAAATCGCGCGGACGCGTCGATCCGCCCCCGTCCTGTTGGCCGCGTTCCAGCGTCTGGAAAAGCCGCTTGGCGCGTGCAACGGCCTCGGCCTCGCCGTCGAGCTTGATCCATCCGTCGCGGGCGGTGGCCTTCACGGCAAGCTCGGTCTCGAGCAGGCGGAGGTTCTTGTCGTCGCCGGCGTAGAGCTGCTGGGCGGCGCGTGCGGATTCGTAGTGGAGAGTCTCGGTGGTCACGGGATGGTTCGCTGGGACGGAGCGGAGGATCAGACGGTCTGGGCGGCGAGCGCGGCGCGGAGCTTGGCGGCGATGTCGGCCAAGGCTTCGGGGACGACTGACGTCCCGGCGATCACCGGCATGAAATTGGTGTCGCCGTCCCAACGCGGCACGACGTGGATGTGCAGATGCTCGACGATGCCGGCGCCGGCGACCTTGCCGAGGTTGATGCCGACATTGAACCCGTGCGGCTTCATCACCGTGCGGAGCGCCGCCTGGCATCGGCGGAGCAGCTTCATCAGGTCGAGCAGCTCGTCGTCGCCCAGCTCGTCGAGCCCGGAGGTCTGCCGGTAGGGGACGACCATGAGGTGGCCGCCGTTGTACGGATAGGCGTTGAGCACGGCGTAGCAGGAGCGCGCCCGGGCGATCACCAGATTGCCCTCGTCGTCGCTGCTCCGGGCGATGCGCGTGAAGAGCGACGCCTCACCGTCGGCCGCGGGCTCCTTCGGCGAGAGGATGTAGTCGATGCGCCAAGGCGCGTGGAGGGCTTCCATGGGGCGGGAGACTACGGAGGAAGCGGACGGGGGCAAGCCGGCGTCACTCCGGGCAAACGCCGCTGTCCCCCGGACCCTCGATCCGCGGGCAACTCTGTCCCGGTCTGACGGCTCTATCCTATACCGGTCGAGCGACCGCCGTAGATAGGCACGCGGGTGACGTGCGCCGCTTCCGACGGCACAGGTGGATCCCGCCCGGCAGAAGCGGGGTGCGATTGGAGGTGGCGGACAAGGCACCGGCGCAAAGTCGCCCTTGCTCTGATGAGAACACGGGGCGGGGAGAGAGAATCTGGAAAACAGGAAAGCAGGAAAACCGGAGCTTTGCCGGTTCCGTTCCTGTTTTCCTGCTTTCCAGATTTATCTGTTCCAAAGAGCTGATGGCACTCCGCTGCATCGCAGGTCGGAGACCAGCAGACGGCGCCTCCTGCCAAACGCCAACTTATCTCCTCGCGCCCTGCCAAGTCCGGCTCGCCGAAACAGCAGCAGAGCACAACTCCGAAAAAACTGTCCGCCACTTCCGATCATACCCGCAGAAGGGCGCGACCTTGCTCGCGTCGTCCCGGTTGTCGCACTGTCCGCGCATGCAGACACGTCCGCTCGGCAACACCGGGCTCCAGCTCCCGGTCCTCGGTTTCGGCGCGAGCTCGCTCGGCCAAGAATTCCGCAGCGTCACGCTGGACGAGGCCGTCCGCAGCGTCCACGTCGCGCTCGACTGCGGCCTGAACTTCATCGACAC
>JANNAJ010000533.1:0-3131 GCA_031384285.1 Verrucomicrobiota bacterium | reverse complement strand
TGACGCTCAATGACGCAGAGGCGCGTCAGCTCACCGAGAAAGTGAATCTCGTTCAGGCCGCGCAGTGGATCATGGCGCGAGGACCGCGGCACGTGATCATCAAGAAGGGCGAGCACGGCTCGATCCTGTCCGGACCGAAAGGCGTCTTCATCGCGCCGGCGTACCCTTTGAAGAAGGTCGTGGACCCGACCGGCGCGGGCGATTCGTTCGTCGGCGGCCTGATCGGCTATCTCGCGGCGCAGAAGTCGGGCAGCATCGAGACCAACCTCCGCCGAGCGATCGTCCACGGCAGCGTGGTCGCGTCGTTCTGCTGCGAAGGCTTCGGCCTCGCGCGGACCACCAAGACGACCAAGGCCGAGATCGCGGCCCGGGTGCGCGAGCTCGAGAAGCTCGTGAAGTTCTGAGACCGCATCCCGCCGCCCGGCGCGGCTGCCCGGTGCGGGTCGCGTCGTGAGGATCTCCGTCGTCATACCCGCCTTGGACGAGGCGGCGGAGCTTCCGGCCACCTTGCTCCGGGCCCGGGCCGTCCCGGAGGTCGCCGAGATCATCCTCAGCGACGGCGGCAGCCGGGACGCGACGCGACAAATCGCCGAGCAGGCCGGAGCTCAGGTCGTGACCGGAACGAAAGGCCGCGGTCATCAGCTCCGGGCCGGCGCATCCGCGGCCTCGTCGGAAGTCGTGCTGCTCCTCCACGCCGACACGTGGCTCGCCCCCGGTGCAGGCCGGGCGATCGCGGGCGCGTTCGCTGATCCGCGGGTGGTCGGCGGCGCATGCTCCAAGGCATTCCGCGAACCTCACTGGCTGATGCGCGGTTCCCGCGCGCGCTGTGCATGGCGGATGCGCGCTTTCCAGTTCGCGTACGGCGACCAGGCGATCTTCGTCCGGCGCGACGTGTTGGAGCGCGTCGGCGGCATCCCGGCGGTGCCGCTGATGGAGGAGCACGAGCTCTGTCGCGCGCTCCGCGGTGTCGGCAAGCTGGTTCTAGCGGACACCGTGGTCACGACCTCGGCCCGGCGTTTCCGCGACCGTGGCGTGCTCCGGACGTATTGGCGGATGGCGATGGCCAATCTGCGATGGAACCTGGGGGTCTCGCCCGAAGCGATCCGCCGGGCCTACGAGCGTCGTTGAAGGCACGTCCCGGGCCTGCGACACAACGTGCACGAACGATCCCTTCCAACCCTGCCGGTGCTGCGTCGCAGTGTCGCTGCGCCCTACTTGTGTGCCAGGTACACGCAGACCAGGCCCGATTGGGCGCCGGCCGAGTAGACGTATTTCACCGCGCCCAAGATATCGCTGCCGGCGCTGGATTCGCCGAGCAGCACGTTCGATCCATCGATCCGACGGTTGATCTCGCGGGCATCCTCGAGCGATGTGTTGGTCAGGACCACCACCAGGACGACCGAGCCGTTGCCCGCGTCGTTCGGATAGATCGAGTTGCCGTCCAGGTTGAAGGCGCTGTTCGTGCCGTCCGGGGCCGTCGCGGATGTCACCGCCGGGACGAGTTGGACCGACGCGGAGCCGATGGGGCTGTCGAACGGTTTCTCCAGGAATCCCTCGCGCAGCAGCACCTGGGAATCGTAGGAGAGGAACGGTAGATTGGTGGAGGCGATGACGACGCCGTTGGTGTTCCCGAACTTGCCGAACTTGCCGTAGTACATCATCGCGGCGGTCTTCACCGTGCTGATGCCGAAGGTGGCGGCGCTGACTTTGGCGGAGGTGATCACCGAGAACACCCGCGGGACGAGCAGCCCGGCGAGGATGGCGATGACCGCGAGCACGCCGACCATCTCGATCATGGTGAACGCCTGTCGGCTTCGCGAGCGATGGATCGTGCTTTTCATAGGATTCTAGGCCCGTGCGTGCTTCCTGTCGGGGCGGGCCTGCTCCGGCTGCGCACCGGTGGGCCGGCTCCCGAGAAAAGCTCCCGGTGTGCCAACTGATCCGTGCGGATCGAATCGTGCGGTCCGTCGGACACCTTCTTGGACTTTCGACTTCGTTTGGTGCCGTTTGGAAACTAGTGAGGGTCCCTATCTGCGCTATCCCCAAAAGTCGTTAAGAACCGAAGTGAATCTGATCCGCAGCTTGGCAGGAGCCCGGGGGCTCTGGCCCGGATGTCTGGTTCGTCCGTGCTGGGTAGCCAGGAAGCCAGAGGCTCCTTGCGTCGGCCCCGACTCCCCGGACAGGAACCCCGCCCGGACCCACCGGGATGGGTGTCGTTTTCCCCCAAGCCTTGGACCGCATGCTGCCGGCCAGGGGCCAAGGCCACAGTCCCATGCCTACTTCGGCTGCTCGACGATGGTGAGCGTGTCGATGGCGACGGGTGGCAGCGACTGCTTCGTGCCACCGGGCCAGAGGATCTCGACCGCCTCCACTTTGTCGACCGTGCCGAGCCCGAACGTCACCGGAAGCTCGCTCGCGCTGAGGTAGCTCTTCGAGGTCATCACCTCGCGCCACTGCGACTGGCCTCCGGCGGTGATCTTCACGGTCGCGCCCAGCGCGTCGCGATTCGAGCGGGTGCCGACGAGCTTGAGCCGGACGAAGTGGTTGCCGAGGGGCCGGTCGTTGCGCAGGAGCATCGGTGGGCCGGCCACCTGGGTCGCGATGATGTCGAGGTCGCCGTCGCCGTCGATGTCGGCGTAGGCGCTCCCCCGTCCGACCGCGGGCTTGAAGAGGTCCGGACCGGTCTGTGCCGCGGTCGCGGCGACGAAGCCGGCGTCGCCCGCGTTCCAGAACAACTGCGCCGGCTGACGGTATCGCTGTCCGTGCTGGACCTTGGAGATCTCCTCCTCCAAGTGCCCGTTGATGCTCAGCAGGTCGGCGCGGCCGTCCAGGTCGTAGTCGAAGAAGAAGATGCCGAACTTGAGCGGGTCGCGGCTGGGTCCGCCGATGCCCCAGCTCAGGCTCTCGTCCGAGAAGAGCGGATGCCCGGACCCGCCACCGGCGGGCGACGGCTGGGCGACGCAGAGCGCGGTCATCTCGTTGGCGAAGTTGCCGATGGCGAAGCCGATCTTGCCGTCCTTGGTGAAGCGGCAGGCGTCGATGCCCATCGCGCCGCGGGTGTTCCCGTAGCTGTCGAAGGCGAAGCCGCTCAGCGCGCCGATCTCCTCGAAGGTGCCGTCGTGGCGGTTGCG
>JANNAJ010000531.1:0-2280 GCA_031384285.1 Verrucomicrobiota bacterium | reverse complement strand
CGATGCCGCCGGTCGTCGCCGGGGCCCTTCGCGACGATAATTCCCCTCCACAGCGGCAGAGGACTGCCGCACTCCAAGACCTCGCGGAGTGCGGACGCCGCTGCCAGTCGGGTCTTGCCCGGTAGTCCGCTGATTTCTTGGTTCCATACGCTGGCGGAAAATGCTCCGCCGGCCTGGAGCCTACCGCCACCGCCCGGACCGGCAGTAGTGACAAATGTCACCTCCGCACTAGTGATATTCCTCCTGACAATCCGGGAGGAATGGCACTACCGGAGGCCGCGGCGAATCCGGCATTATTTCCGAAAGGTCCGTGCGCTGTGGCCGGTTATGGGAGCAGGTCGCCGGTTGGTGCCGGTGATCTGGCCGGACCGGATACCGCCGCAGGCCACCCGAATTCGCCACAACAGAACCTCAACCTTCCTGCCCTATGAAAACCCACACGCCCCACCACCACCCCGCCTACCTGCCCCACCGGCCTTCCCGAAGGCGCACGCTCCTCCGGGCCTTGGCCCTCGCCTTGGCGGTCCCGCTCCTGCCGTCCCATCTGGCCGCGCAGGTGTTCTCGCCCGTCGGATTGGAGCTCAGAGGATTTCTGGACTCGTTCGATCAACCCAGCGGGGTCGGCACCGGCCATCAAGAGATCCTCATCGAGCATCACGACTACCATCCGGGGATCTCGGCGGCGGCTAGTGACTTTTTTGGCGACAACCTTGCCCTGTTCGCTGCCGCGCAACCCGGCATCCTGCGCGCATCGGTATCGGGAACGGGTTCTTATAACTTCACCGCCATCCCAGGCAGCCCCTTCGTGATACAAGGGGCCTCCGTTACTGGGAGTGCCTTCGCCTATGCGACCGAGCAATTTACCCTCGCGGTGCCCGGAGCCGCTTTCGGGAAAGCTGTCACCCTCTCCTTCTCCTACTACTTGCCCGGCAGTGTGTCCGGGACCGGGTCTTACAGCGCCGCGATGAATTTTGCTGTCCACGAGGGCACCCCCCTCCAACTCCAAATTGGCCGCGACGGATGGTTTGGCTGACCATTTCCTCAGGTATGGTGGCGGCAGCGACATGGCCACATTGCCAGGGAATCGGCTCATCACCTACGAACGCACCGTCCAAGCCGGCGTGCCTTTCCTGCAGACGCCATACCTCCGAGTAGATGGCAGCGCCATTGGCCCTGGTGGCGCCGACAGTGGCGCGGGCAGCTTCAACGTGGACTTTGGCGGCAGCGCCTACTGGAACGGCGTTTCATCGGTGACGATGGAAGGCGTGCCGGTATCGGGCTTCTCCCTGAGCAACAGCGACGGCGTGGATTTCACCAGCTCCTTCGCCCTCATCCCCGAGCCGGAGCACTACGCCGCCCTCGCCGGCACCGGCCTGCTGGCCTTCGCCCTCGGGCGGCGCGCCAAGAACCGATTCTGAGCAGCCGCCACGGTCGCCTGGCAGCGGGTTCCGACAGGTTGCCGCCGGGGAGGTTGTCTTACATCCTCGGCGGCTTCTGCGACTACGGACCCAACGGGCAAACCCCCGCTTTCGATCGCACCGACCTCGTACCGACCGCTTGCTCCTCGGCCTTCGGCGGGCTTTGTTTCCTCCGCCGGGCCGGACCTGTCCTCCGTGCTCGGCGTGAATCCGATTCCGCGATGCGAACCGCTCCCGTCTTCCCGTTGATCCTGGCCGTCGTCGCTGCCGTCGTCGGCTGCGCGCATAAGCCGGATCCGGTTCCCGTCGGCCCGGCGCCCTGGATCGCTTGGCGGAGCAACCGGCTGGTCTCCGTCGCGGGCACGAACGGTTGGACCACGCTCGCGGGCCTGCATTGGCTGCGCGAAGGCCCGAACACCATCGGCACCGCCGACGCCAGCCCCATCGCGCTCCCGCCGGGCAGCGCTCCGCCCGTCGCGGGCATCGTCACGCGGACCGGCATGCTCGCCCGGTTCAAGGCGGCCCGGGGCGTCGATGCCACCATCGACGGCGCCGAGGTCTCGGAGGCCGCGCTCCGGTCCGATGCCGGCAACGCGAAACCCTCGGTCCTGCGCATCGACGACCTGAGCATCACCCTGATCCAGCGCGGTGAACGTCTCGGGCTCCGGGTGCGCGACCCGAAGGCGCCGACCCGGCTGAACTTCCGCGGATTGGACTACTACGACCATGACCCGCGCTGGCGCATCGAAGGCCGCTTCGAGCCCTCCGCCCAAGGGCGCACCATCGCCATCGACGACGTCACCGGCGCAGTGAACCAGGAGCATTCGCCCGGATCGGTCGTGTTCGCGCTCGGCGGCCAGGA
>JANNAJ010000511.1:0-5889 GCA_031384285.1 Verrucomicrobiota bacterium | reverse complement strand
GGGATCGGACGGCCCGACCAGTACACGCGGATCTTCAGCGGCTTCGACCTCGCACCGTATCTCGCGGCCCGGCGCGACGCCGCGCTCGCCGCGGAGCTCGGGTTGCGCGAAGGCGACCTCGTCATCGGCAAGATCGCGCGGCTCTTCGAGCTCAAAGGCCACGACGACGTCTTCGCCATCGCGCGGGAGATGGTCCGGCAGGTCCCACGCGTCCGCTTCTTGTTCGTGGGGGACGGTCCATGGCGCGACCGGTTCGAGAAGATGGCCGCTGCGCCGGGCTTGGCAGGGCACTTCGTCTTCACCGGTCTGGTGCCGCCGTCCGAGGTCCCGCGATACGTCGGATTGATGGATTGCCTCGTCCACCTCTCGCGCCGCGAAGGCCTGCCGCGCGCCTTGCCACTGGCGCTCGCGGCGGGAAAACCCGTCGTCGCCTACGAGTGCGACGGCGCGGGCGAGGTCTGCCACGACGGCACGACCGGCTTCCTCGTCCGGCCCGGCGACCACGCCACGTTGGTCCGCCGGCTCGCGCAATTGGCGGCCGACCCCGATCTGCGCGCCCGTCTCGGCGAGAACGGCCGCGCCTTCGTCCGCGAGCGTTTCACCATCGGACGGCTCGTGGACGACCAGCACGCGCTCTATCTCCGCCTCGCCGCCGCACGCGGTGTTCCCCATCCTGTCTCTTAGAGCCCATCTCCGCCCGTGGCCTTTCCCCTGAACGCCTATCTGCTCGCCTTCTTCGGCGCGCTCGTCGCCACCGCGGCCTCGCTCCCGCTTTGGCGGGCGTGGTGCGAGCGGACCGGCCTGGTCGATGACCCCGGCCACCGCAAGATCCACCATACGCCGGTCCCGCTCGCCGGCGGCCTCGCCGTGTTCACCGGCATCGCCTTGGTCGTGCTCGGCTCCGTCGCGGTGGTGCAGCTCCAGTTGCTCGACCGGGAGGCCGCGGTGAAGCTGAGCTACGGCCTCGGTAGACGCGGCCCGCAGTTGGTCGCTATCCTTTTCGGTGCCTTGGGCATGGTCGTCCTCGGCTGGTGGGACGACCGCCACGAGCTGCGCCCGGCGGTGAAGTTCGCCGGACAATGCGCCGTGGCCCTGCTCGTGGCCGCCGCCGGGGTGCGCGTGACGCTCTTCGTGCCCAGCCTCCTGTTCAGCTATGCCGTCACGGTGCTCTGGATCCTCACGGTGACCAACGCGCTGAACTTCAACGACAACATGAACGGCCTGTGCGGCGGGCTGGGGTTGGTCGCCGCGGCATGGATCGCGTTCCTCGCCGCGCGCAACGGCCAGTATCTCGTCGCCTCGCTGGCGCTGCTGGTGGCCGGAGCGTTGGCCGGGTTCCTGCCGTACAATTTCCCGCGGGCCTCCGTGTTCCTCGGTGATTCCGGAAGCCATCTCGTCGGCTACCTGCTCGCCGTGCTGGCCATCCTGCCCCACTTCTATTCGGCGAAGCTGGCCGCGCCGTCGCGTCTCGCCGTGCTGAGCCCGCTGTTCATCCTCGCCGTCCCGCTGGTCGATCTCGCGCGGGTGGTCTGTGTCCGGACGTTGGCCGGGCGGCCGTTCTGGTTGGGCGACACGAACCACCTCTCGCACCGGCTCGTCCGCGCCGGGCTCACGAAACCCCAAGCGGTCGGCGTGCTCTGGGCCACCGCTGCGGTCGCGGGCTCTCTCGCGCTGCTCTGACATCCGGGTCGTCGCACGCGGGACTGCACGGCCCCCTCACGCCGTGGCGTGCTCCTGGAGCTCCTCGAGCGGTATGTGCTCCAGCACGCTCTCCTCGGTCGCGCCCAGGATCACCGGCGGCGCGCAGCCCGCGTCGTAGGCCTCCTTCCAGCGCGCCGCGCAAAGGCACCAACGATCGCCCGGACGTAGTCCGGGGAACCCGTATGCCGGCACCGGCGTCGACAGGTCGTTGCCTCGCGCCCGGCTGAATCGGAGGAACTCCTCCGTGACCTCCGTGCAGACGACATGGGCCCCGAGGTCCTCGGGGCAGGTGCGGCATCTGCCGTCCCGGAAGAACCCGGTCATCGGGTCGCTGCAACATTCTTTCAACGGTCCGCCCGACACGTTCTTGCTTCCGCTCATGAGGCCTCAAGGGTGGCAGCCTGCGGCGCGCCGGCAACCGCGCCGGCCAAATATCCATCCGGAGGAATTACCCGCTTGCTCCACGCCCGGTCGTTCTCCTTAATCCGCCGCGCCAGGGCCCATGGAACGCGGACTTACGAACCCCGCCAGGGCCGGAAGGCAGCAACGGTAGTTTGCTCCCGTCTGCCGTGGTCACCCTGGTTTTCTCTGAACGCGGGACGCGGGATCCGGAACGCTGATCTTGCACCGGTGCGAGAGCGGTCCCTTCCGCGTTCCGCGTTCGGCGCTTCGCGTCCAGATGTCTTACCAGGTCATAGCGCGCAAATACCGCCCCCAGCGGTTCGAGGATGTCGTGGGCCAGGAGCACGTCACCCAGACGCTGGCCAACGCCATCAAGGCCGGCCGCATCGCGCATGCCTATCTGTTCTGCGGGCCCCGCGGGACGGGCAAGACGACCCTCGCCCGGATCTTCGCCAAGGCGCTCAACTGCACCGGTGGCCCGGATGCCCGGTTCTCCGATGACGATCCCCGGGTCCAGGAAATCACCCAAGGGAGGTCGCTCGACGTGCTGGAGATCGACGGCGCATCCAACAACGGTGTCGAACAGGTGCGCGAGCTGCGCGAGACGGCGCGGTTCGCCCCGGCCTCGTCGAAGTTCAAGATCTACATCATCGACGAGGTCCACATGCTCTCGACGGCGGCGTTCAACGCCCTGCTGAAGACGCTCGAGGAACCGCCGGCCCACGTGAAGTTCCTCTTCGCGACGACCGATCCGGAGAAGGTCCTCATCACGATCCTCAGCCGCTGCCAACGGTTCGACCTCCGGCGCATCCCGACCGCGCTCATCGTCAAGCACCTCGCCTGGATCGCCGGCCAAGAAGGCGTGAAGGTCGACGACGCGGCCCTGCACGCCATCGGGCGCGGCGCCGACGGCGGGATGCGCGACGCCGAATCGACGCTCGACCAGCTCATCAGCTTCTGCGGCACCGAGATCGTCGAGAGCGACGTGCTCTCGATGTTCGGCCTGGCCGCCCGCGCCCAACTGCTCGAGCTGAGCAGCGCCCTGCTGGCCGGCGACACCGCGTCGACACTGCGGTTGCTCGATACCTTGGCCAAGAGCGGCAAGGACCTCGGACGCCTGCTCAGCGACCTGCTCAACCATTTCCGCAACCTGCTCGTCCACCAGGTCTCGCGCGGTGACCGCTCGCTCATCGAGGTCAGCGAGACCGAGTTGGCGACGCTCGAGGCGCAGTCCAAGCTCATCGAGACGGAGCCGCTGACACGCGTGATGGAGGTCCTCTCCACCGCCGAGGGACGCCAGCGCGACGCGACCTCGAAGAGGATCTTCCTCGAGGTCACCTTGCTCAAGGCGATCCAGGCCCGCGAAGCATCCAGCCTCGACGCCGTGCTCAAGCAGCTGCGCGCCCTCCGGGATGCGGCGCCGGCGGCCCGATCGGACGCTCCGGAACCGGTTCCGGCCGCGGTGCCGCGCCCTGCCCCTCTCGCCGCGACACCGGCGGCGCTTTTGCCCACGCCGGCACTTGCACCGGCACCCGCCCATTCCGCCGCTCCAGCCCCTCCAGCCCTTTCCGCCGCAGCCGCCGAGCCGCTCGTCCCGATCATCGCTCCCGGCGACAAGGACGGACTGTTGGCAGCGTTGCTCGCCAAGCTCCCGTTCTCGCAGCGCACGATGCTGTCCGACGGCCAGGCGATCTCGCTCACCGCGAAGCTGCTCACCATCGGCGTCTCGGCGGACCACTTCAGCTTCCTCGACCCCAAGCGCGACGAACCGATCCTCACCGCGAAGCTCAGCGAGCTCGGTGTCGGCGATGTCTCCGTGAAGCTCGTTCCGCTGGCCGCCACGGCTCCGTCGGACCCCGGCCCCGTTTCTTCCGCCGCGCCCCGGCCTGCTCCGGCCGCGAAACCGCCCGAACCCAGGCCCGCCAAGCCCGCTCCCGTGCAACTGGACAAGGACGCCTTCCGCGACGATCCGCTCATCAAGCAGGCCGTCGAGATCTTCAAGGCCCAGCTCATCGCCGTCCGCGCCCCGGGCACCGAGGCCTGACCCCCTTTTCTTCGCCGACCAACCTTCACCCCCTCATCATCAGATATGTCCGGAATCGGAAAACTCATGAAGCAGGCCACGCGCATGCAGCAGCAGATGGAGCGCGTGCAGCAGGACCTCGCCAACAAGACCGTCGACGGCATCGCCGGCGGCGGCAGCGTCAAGGTCGTCGCCAAGTGCGACCAGACGCTCGTGTCCATCAAGATCTCGCCGGATGCCGTCAACCCGCAGGACGTCGCCTTCCTCGAAGAGCTCGTGCTCACCGCCGTGAACGACGCGATGGCCAAGGCCAAGGACACCGCCGCCAAAGAGATGGGTTCCGTCACGCAGGGCTTCAGCATCCCCGGTCTGATGTGACGTCCCTTCCCGGCCCGGTCACCCAGCTCGTCGCCGCGCTCGGCCGGCTTCCCGGCATCGGCCCGCGTTCCGCGGAACGGTTGGCGCTGCACCTCGTCCAGGGCGACGCCGATGCCGTCCGCCAACTGGCCGCCGTGCTGGTGGACGCACGGGAGCGGGTCGCGAGCTGCGAACGTTGCGGCGCGCTCACCGAGCACCAGCCCTGTCCCGTCTGCGCCGACGACCGGCGCGACGCCTCCCAGCTCTGCGTCGTCGAGCGGGCGCTCGATGTGTTGAGCCTGGAGAAGTCCGGCACCTTCAAAGGCCGATACCACGTGCTCGGCGGCAAACTCAGCCCGCTCAACGGGATCGGCCCCGAGGACCTCCGCATCGCCGAGCTGGAGCTCCGGCTCGCGGACGAGACCGTGCAGGAGGTGATCCTCGCGCTCGGCAGCGACGTGGAAGGCGATGCGACCTCCCACTACTTGGCACGCCGTCTCGCTTCCCGCGGGGTGCGTGTCAGCCGGCTCGCACAAGGTCTGCCCGCTGGAAGCGGCCTCGAATTCGCTGACGAACTGACGCTGAGCCGGGCCCTCGAAGGCCGGCGAGAGATGCCATGAATCCTACCGACACCATTCCCGCCACCGTCCCACCGCGCGCGGTCGTCTTCGACCTCGGCAAGGTCCTCCTGGATTTCGACTATGGCCGCGCCGCGAGGACGTTGAGCGTCCATAGCGATGTCTCCGCGACGGAGTTCCGCGCCATCGTCGACCAATCGCCGCTGCTGCACCGTTTCGAGACCGGCCTGATCTCCACCGCCGGGTTCTTCGACGAGATCCGCCGGCTCACCGGATACAAAGGGCCGGAAGCGCTCTTCATCGCCGCCTTCGGCGATATCTTCGACGAGATCCACGAGATGGTCGCCCTCCATGCCGGACTCAGCGGGCGCGGTGTGCCGACGTTCGTCTTCTCGAACACCAACGCGCTGGCGATCGGCCACATCCGCCGCGCGTTCCCGTTCTTCGGCGGCTTCACCGGCTACATCTACAGTTACGAAGCCCGCAGCATGAAGCCCGCGGGCGGCATCTACGACGCGCTCGAACGGCTCACCGGGCTCGGCGGCGCGGACCTGCTCTACATCGACGACCGCCCCGAGAACATCGACGCCGGTGCCGCGCGCGGTTGGCGGACGATCCTGCACACCGCGCCGGAGGACACGATCCGCCGCGTCGGCGAAGCGTTCGGGCATTGATCCGCGCTCCGGCGCCAAAAACGCTTTTGCCGCCGCGACGCGTTTCCTACTGTGGCCGCCATGTCAAAACCGGCGCTTGGACGAGGATTGGGCGCGTTGCTCTCGGGCGGCGCGGCGCGGCCGTCGTCCCCTGCCCCGGCGAACCCGTTCTCGG
>JANNAJ010000461.1:0-11582 GCA_031384285.1 Verrucomicrobiota bacterium | reverse complement strand
ACGTGAACTTCGCCGAGGTGAAGGGGCCGGACTTCATCCGCGTGCGCACCTACGAACGTGGGGTCGAAGGCGAGACGCTCGCCTGCGGCACCGGCGTGACCGCGAGCGCGCTGGTGAGCAGCCGCGTCCACGGTTTCCGGTCGCCGGTGCGCGTGCAGGTGCAGGGCGGCGACGAACTGCAGGTCGGTTTCGCCGAAAAGGACGGCGCCTTCTCCGACGTGGAGCTCAACGGCCCGGCCACGTTCGTGTTCGAAGGCCGCATCACGATCTGACGAGAAGAGGCAGGGCTTGTCATCCCATCCCGGGCCTCGAAGACTCGGCGCAGGACCATGGATGACACCACCACCCTCTGCCGGCTGGATGCCAAGTATCTCGCCCCGCGCATCCCGGCGGACGAGGCGGAGCGGCTGCAGGCGCTGAGGCAGCTGAGCCTGCTGGACACGCCGACCGACGAGCGGTTCGACCGGATCGTCCGCCTGGCCGCCCGGTTCTTCGATGCGCCGATGGCCACCGTGTCGCTGGTGGACAAGGACCGGCAATGGTTGAAATCACGCGTGGGCATCGGCTTCACCGAGACCCCGCGGCAGATCTCTTTCTGTACCCACACCATCCTGCAGGACCGGGTGCTGGTCGTGCCCGACGCGCGACTGGACATGCGTTTTGCGAGCAGCCCGCTGGTGGTGAACGACCCCTACATGCGCTTCTACGCCGGCCGACCACTGCGCGTGAACGGTTTCAAGGTCGGTTCGCTGTGCGTCCTCGACCACAAGCCGCGGAGCTTCGGCGAACGGGAGATCGAGCTGCTCGACCAGCTGGCCGTGCTGATCGAGCACGAGATGGAGCTCGTGGCCACCATCGGATGGCAGAACAAGGCCCTCCGCGTCCAAGAACAGTTGGCCGAGAGCCAGCGGCGGCTCGCCGACACCGTGACCGAGCTGGAGGCCGCCAAGGTCCGCGGTGACGACCTGCTGCGGCATCTGCTCCCCGCCAACGTCGCCGACGAACTCCAGGCGCGGGGCGCCGTGGAACCGGTGCAGCACCCGGACGTGGCGGTGATGTTCGCGGACTTCACCGGCTTCACCTTGGTGGCCAGCCAGATCACGGCCGCCGAGCTGGTGGCGGAGCTGAACGAGTGCTTCTGCCACTTCGACTGGGTGTCGGCGAAGCACGGCGTCGAGAAGCTCAAGACCGTCGGCGACGCCTACATCTGCGCCACCGGCCTGAACGACCCGCGGCCGGACGACGCCCTGCGGCTGACGCGCGCGGCCTTGGAGATCCGCGACCACGTGGCCGAACGGCTCGCGAAGTTCACGGCCCAAGGGAAGCCCTACTGGGACATCCGCATCGGCCTCCACTCGGGTCCGCTCGTCTCCGGCATCGTGGGCGTCCGCAAGTTCGCCTACGACATCTGGGGCGACACGGTGAACACGGCCGCGCGCATCGAGACGGCCAGCGTCCCCGGGCGGATCAACGCGTCGGCCGCGTTCCTCGCGCGCGTGCGCGACCAGGTCCAGTACGAGCCGAGAGGCTCCATCGCCTGCAAGCACAAGGGCGATCTGGAGATGGCCTTCATCGACGCCCTGAACCCGTGAGACCGTCCCGCCACGGACACGGGGCAGGACCTAGGAGCACCCTCGTCCGGGGTTCTGCCGTCAGGCGGTCCGCATGGTCCGGAAAGATCCTCACCCTCAGCCGCGCGGCCGCGGAATTCCGGACGCTGATCCCTTCGGCCGCGAAGGGACTTTCCGGAGCCACCCGTCGGAGTGCCGTCGCCTTGGCCTGGCTCCTGGCGAGCTTCTTGTCCCCGGCGTTGGCCGACGGACCGCTCCACGAACAGATCGCCGAGCTGACCCGCCAGATCGACGGCCGCGGTCCGGATCCGGCCCTCTACCTCCGCCGCGGCGAACTGAACCGGCTCCATGACCAACTCGACTCAGCGCGCGCCGATTTCCAGAAGGCGCAGAAGCTCTCTCCCGCCGACCCGGAACCGCTCTTCCGCCTGGGCCGCCTCGCGTTGGACGAAGGCAAGCCGTCCGACGCAGCGAAGCTGCTCGCAAGATTCACGACGCTCCGCCCCGGGAGCGCCGAGGGATGGTTCCTGTCCGCCCGCGCCTTGGCCCGCAGCGGGCGCTTCTCCGAGGCGGTGCCCGATTACCGCCGCGCCATCGCGCTGTCGGTCGAGCCGAGACCCGAGTGGTTCGTCGAACGGTGCCACGCCCAGCTCGCGTTGACGGGCGACCATTCCACCGAGGCGCTCGCCGGACTCGACGAGGGCCTCGCCAAGATCGGTCCCCTGCCCTCGCTCCAGCTTCTCGCCATCGAGATCGAGACCCGGCGCAAAGGTTTCGACGCCGCCCTTTCCCGCTTGGACACGCTCGCCGCCGCCAGCGAGCGCAAAGAGGTCTGGTTGGCGCGCCGCGGCGACCTGCTCACGCAGGCCGGGCGAATCGCCGATGCGCGGGCCGCGTACCGTTCGGCCGGCGCCGCCATCGATGGCCTTCCCTCCGGCCGACAACGCGCTTTGGCGATGCTCGAGCTCCGGCGCGAGCTGGAAGGCAAGCTTGCCGCGCTGCCCGCCGGTCCGGAGAGTGCCCCTGCCCCGTGATGAAACCCGTCGTCATCGTCCTCCTCCTGTTGTCGTTCCTGCCGGCGACCCGCGCCGCCGAGAAACCGACCCGCGGACCGTATCTCCAGATGGCGACGACCAATTCGATGGTCGTCCGCTGGCGCACGGAGAAGCAGACCAAAGGCTACGTGCGCTACGGCCGGACGCCCGGGACCGCCACCAACCTCGTCACCCATGCCGGCGTCCTCACGGAACACATCGTCCAGCTCAAGAAGCTCAAGCCGGACACCCGTTATTACTACGCGGTCGGCACCGCCACGAACCAGTGGCTCAACGCGATCGGCGAGGAACACAGCTTCGTCACGCCGCCGGTCCCGGGCCCGGCCCGGCCGACGCGCATCTGGGCGCTCGGCGACCCGGGCACCGCGGACACGAACCAGATCACCGTGCGCGACGCCTTCTACCAGTGGAGCGGCGGCAAGCATCCGGACGTCTGGCTGATGCTCGGCGACAACGCCTACAACACCGGCACCGACAAGGAATACGGCAAGGCCGTCTTCGACATCTACGCGCCGCTCCACCGCGTCTCGCCGCTCTGGCCCGCGCTCGGCAACCACGACGCCGGCAGCGCAGACTCCGGCACGCAATCGGGCGTGTACTACGACGTCTTCACCCTGCCCACCCTCGGGCAGAGCGGCGGATCACCCAGCGGCACCGAGGCCTACTACGCGTTCGACCACGCCAACATCCACTTCATCTGCCTCGATTCGCAGGACACCGACCGCAGCCCCGACGGCGCGATGGCGAACTGGCTGAAGGCCGACCTCGCCTCGACGGCGCGCGACTGGGTGGTCTGCTTCTTCCATCATCCGCCGTACACCAAGGGCTCGCACGATTCCGACAAACGCAGCGACAGCGACGGCCGGATGGCACAGATGCGCGAGAACATCCTGCCCATCCTGGAGGCCGGCGGTGTGGACCTCGTGCTCACCGGCCACAGCCACGGCTACGAGCGCAGCTTCCTGCTCGACGGCCACTACGGCACCAGCACGAACCTCGTCGCCTCGATGATCAAGGACCGCCGCGACGGACGTCCCGACGGTGACGGCGCCTACACCAAGTCCGGCGGGCTACGGCCGCACGAAGGCGCCGTCTATATCGTGAGCGGCAGCGCCGGCAAGACGAGCGGCGGCAAGCTGGACCACCCGGCGATGTACCTTTCCTTGAACAAGCTCGGCTCGCTGGTGATCGACATCGACGGGCCCGTCGCCGAGGTGAAGTTCATCGGCAGCAAAGGTCAGGTGCGCGACTACTTCAGCCTTCGCAAGCAGTAGCCCGCCGGCGTCCGCGGCCCGGTCTGGATCGCGACGCAGGGCCCGAAGCGGCCCCATCCGCCACAGCTTGCTCCCTTTACCTCCCGCACCCGTCCCGGTCCGGGTGCGATCCAAAGTGGCGGCCAAGGCAGCCGCGGCGGAGTCGCGCTTGCTCAGATGAGAACCCGGGCCGGAGAGAGAATCTGGAGAACAGGAAAGCAGGAAACCGGGAGCTTTGCCGGTTCCGCTCCTGCTTTCCTGCTTTCCAGATTCATCCGTTCCAAAGATCTGATGGCCCTCCGCTGCATCGCAGGCCGGCGATCTGCCGGCGCCGCCTCCTGCCAAGCGCCAAGGTATCTGCTCGCGCCCTGCCAACTCCGACTCGGCGAAACAGAGCGCAACTCTGCAAAAACGGTCCGCCACTTCCGATAGCACCCATCCCGGTCCGCCCCGTTTGACCCACGACGACCCGCCTCCTAACCTGAGCGCCGCTTGAATCAGAACGATCCGTCCGCCGCCGACCGCGCCCGCGCGATCCGCGATGCCCTGCCGCCCGGCGGCCTCTTCGCCGGCCAATCTTGGCGGATCTCCCTGACGCCGTTCGCGCTCGGCGCGGATCTCGCCGAGGAGCTCGAGACGCTCGGCCGCGTGCTGTACCAGTTCTACCGAGCGGTGAACCTGCTCTATCGCCGCAGCTGCGACGGCAAGGCGCCCGCGTGGATCGCGGAACTGCTCGACCAAGGCAAGCCGGCCGACCTCATCGCGCTCCAGCGGCATCCCGGCTTCAAGAACGAGCTGCCGCGCGTCATCCGCCCGGATGTCCTGCTCACCGACGGCGGCTTCGCCATCAGCGAGCTCGATTCCGTCCCGGGCGGCATCGGCCTCACCCAGTGGCTCGGTCAGACGTACGAGAAATCGGGGACCGTGGATCGCGGACCCCGGGATGCTGGCGGCGACGGGGCCCCGATACCGGATCCAAAAAGCCGGATCATCGGCGGCGCGACCGGCATGAAGGACGGCTTCGCCTCCCTTTTCGGCGACGCCGCGAACATCCACCTCGTGGTCTCCGAGGAGTCCGCCTCGTACCGGCCCGAGATGGAATGGCTGGCCGGCGAACTCGGGCGTCCGAAGTTCGAAGTCCGAGGTCCGGAGTTCACCGGCTTCGCTCCTGGCGACGCCGTCTACCGGTTCTTCGAGCTGTTCGACCTCGCCAACGTGCCGACCTCGCGCCGCGTCTTCGAGATGGCGTCGGACAAGCAGATCCGGCTGACGCCGCCGCCGAAGCCGATCTTCGAGGAGAAGCTGCTCTTCGCGCTGCTCTGGAACCGCAACCTCCGTCCCTACTGGCGGCAGGAGCTCGGCGAAGCGTTCCTCGTGCGCCTGCTCAAAGTCATCCCGCAGACCTGGGTGCTCGATCCAGCGCCGATCCCGCCGCAGGCCGCTTATCCCGGGCTCGACCTCACCGACTGGGCGCAGCTCAAGTCGCTCAGCCAGCGCGAGCGCGAGCTCATCCTCAAGGTCTCGGGCTACAGCGAGGACGCCTGGGGCGCCCGCGGCGTGTATCTGGGCAGCGACCTGAGCACCGCCGATTGGAGCGTCGCCGTCGACAAGGCGCTCGCCGCCTTCCCTCGGTCGCCCTACGTGCTCCAGCGTTTCCATCGGCCGCGGGTCGTGGAGGCGTCGTACTTCGATTTCGCGACCGGTCAGGTGGTGCCGATGCCGGGGCGCGTCCGGTTGTGCCCGTACTACTTCGTCGCCGGCGACGGCGACGCGGCCCGGCCGAAGCTCGGCGGCGTGCTCGCGACCATCGTGCCGTCCGACAAGAAGATCGTGCACGGGATGAAGGACGCCGTCCTCGCGCCGTGCTCCGTGTGACGGACCCGACGACGCGGGGCCGAACCAGACTGCTCGGGAACGGGAAGCTGCCCGTCGCCATGGTCCGACGGCCAGGACCCTGCGGCGCCACCGACCACGACCGCATCCAGGGCCTGGGCCGGTCACCGGGCCAGCGCAAGCCAGCGCCAGCTTTTGGCAAGATTCCGGGAGCGCGGTCCGGCATCCATCGCTAGGCTCAGTCCGTCATGGGTTCGATAGGACAACGTCCGGATCGCCGCCGCGGGTTCACGCTCTTGGAGCTGCTCGTCGTGGTCGCGATCATCGCGGTGCTGGCAGGGTTGCTCCTGCCCGCGTTCGGTCGCGCCAAGATGCAGGCGAAGAAGGCCAACGAGATCAACTCCGCCCGGCAGCTGATGCTCGCGTGGCAGCTCTACGCCAACGACCATTCGGACCGCGTCCTGCCCGGCTACCGGTACGGCTACCCGGCCCGGGATTTCTCCGGCGTCGAGGTGGGGCACCCGATCAACGCCCGCTACCCGTGGCGGCTCGCGCCGTATCTCGGGAACAGCTTCGGCGTCATCTACGCCAACGAGAACCGCGCGCTGCTCGAGCAGTTCCAACGGATGCCCGACAAACACCTCGGGATCTACGCGGCCAGCGTCTTCCCGTCGCTCGGTGTCAACGGCGTGTTCGTGGGCGGCGACGACCTGGAGCTGCCGCCGGAGGGCAAGGCCCGTGAACAGTTCGGCGAGTTCTGCCTGCTCAAGGTCGCCCAGGCCCACCGGCCGAGCGAGCTCATGGCCTTCGTCTCGGCCCGGGGCCCGTTCGAGAGCAAGATCGTGGACGGCTTCTACAAGGTGACGCCGCCATACCTGATGGCCCGCCGTTGGGCGGTGGATTGGAACCCGTTGGATGGCCCCGAAGCTTGGGGCAACGTCCATCCGCGGTTCGGGAACCGGGCCGTGTCGGCCCAGGTGGACGGCCATGCGGAGACGCTGCGGACCGGCGACCTCCAGGACATGCGCCGCTGGTCCGACCTCGCCGACCGCCCCGATTGGGCGCTCACTCGGAAGTGACCTGCGGTCGCGGGGAACCGGACTTCACGGCCCGCGGCGACACATCGGGAGGATCAAAGGACCCCACGGATCCGTCGCGCGGCGGTCACCGCGTCAATCAACCACCACGATCCGGAAGAACGCCGCACCGCGCAGCCGCGGCCCGGCGACGAGATCCTGCTCCGACCATTCTGCGACGCCAGGCTCGGGGTACGAGAGCCGGCCGGCCGCTTCATTCCATGCGGCGAAGCCTTCGCTGACTTCGATACGATAGCGACGGCTCGGCGCGATGGTGAAACGCAGGACCGCGGTGCCGTCCGCACCGAACGTCGACGCGAGCACCCTGAGGGCGCTCGCCTTGTCCATCGGATCGGTTCCGGCGACAGATTCGTCGCGGTTGGTCCGGCCGTCGCCGTCCGGATCTCCGTCGGCCGCGGCGGAAAGGTCGCCGAACCAGAAGCGCTCCCAGTCATCGGGCAATCCGTCCTGGTCGGTGTCGACGTCGGTGACGACGGCGCCCTCGATCTCGAGCCGGGGCGCGTCGTAGAGCAGGTTCTTGCGCGTGGACCATTGCGGATAGTTGCCGACCCCGCCGCCGCCGGTGCCGCCGGGAGTGATCTGCACTGCCGGCGAGAGCGAGTTCACGATTAAAGGGAGCCAACCTCCGTCGAGCGCCCTCTGCACGTAGGCGACGACCAGCGGGTCGGCGAGATCGATGTCGAAGGTGAACTTGCTGTCCTCCGGCACGAGCTCGCCAGCGAGCGCGTTGGTGGTCCGTCCGACCGCCCAAGGCCGCGCCTCGAACGGCGCGTTGGTCCAGGCCTCGTTGTGCTGGCCGACGTTGTTGCTCACGTCGAGCGGTCCGCCATCGGCCCCGAACATCACCGGATACACGTTGCGCGTGCCGATGGAGATGTTGCCGCCGGCGATCGGGCCGAGCGGGCCGTACGAGCTGTTCTCGGTGAACGTCGGTCCGGTGAAGCCTTTGCGGAACGCCGCGCCGTACAGCTCGACCGGGCGGCCGGGATCGGTGTCGGGCAGGTGGCCCGGCTGGTTCGTGAGATAGGTGCGGAAGCTGTCGTAGGTCGGATCGTACACGAACGCCTTGTCCGCGGTGATGGTCAGCGTGAGCCGCGCACGGCGGACCAGATAGTTCCGCGGACCCCGGTTGGTGGACACCAGAGCGGTCGTGTCCCAGCCCATCAAGAACTGCGCGTCGCGCGTGTCGAACCGCGGGTCGAACGACGCGAAGGTCGGCGCGACCGGCCGCGTCGCCGGCTCGAAATTGAAGGGATACATCCACCGGTCCATCGACGGTGACGGCACGTCCAGCGTGAAGCCGGCCGCGCCGAGACGGAAGACCAGCAGGAGCCAGAAAAGACAGACGACCCCGCGCGGGCCGGCCGCCCGGGTCCCGGCACCCTCGGTGGAAAGAACGGTCACAAAGACGGGGCCTCAGCGGCGGCGGCTGCCGAGGAACCAGAGACCGGCCAAGCCGACGCCGACCAGCACGACGGTCGTCGGCTCCGGCACGGTGGCGATGTCCAACGTCGCGGAATCGAAGCTCAAGCTGTCCGACAGGGCGTTGAAGCCGAGCTTGAAGGTCGTCGCGCCGCTGCCGGAGAGATCCCATTCCCACTTCGAGGACACGAACGCGCCGCTGCCCGGCGTGCCCGGCTCGCCGACGAGCAGGCGGTCGAGCTCGGTGCGGGCCGCGGCGATGGAGACCGATCCGTACGTGAGCTTCACCGAGCTGTAGTCGAGCTCGGTGCCGAAACTGCGGGTCTGGAACACGACGCGACCGACCGGACCCGCGTTCGAGTAGCTGACCTCGAACACGCTCTTGCCGGCCATGTTGTAGATGTTGCCGGTGCTGGTGACGAACGCGTTGGGGTCGCGCTGGACGAGCTTCGCGGCGGCGTTGCTGCCGACGATGTCGGGGCTGTTGCCGACGCCGTTGTCGGTCGCGACGGTGAAGCGTTCCCAGCCCGCGACCGAGCTGCCGGCCGAGCCGCGGAAGCTCGGGACGACGAAGTTGTTGGTTCCCGCGCGGGCGGGCAGGACGAGAGCAAAGAAGGCGGCGCCGAGCAGGGCGGACACGCCGCGGTAAGAGTTCGATCGGTTCATCGGGGACGGAGCATGGAGCCGAAGGACCCGTCCACGCTAGCCCGGTGTTGCCAAAACCTATCGCCCGGTTGCGGCCGCGCGGCCCTCATGTCGGCGGGGGATCAGGCCATCTCCAGCCCGCGCATCGTGCCGGTCGCCGAGGCGAACCGGTCGGTCTCGATGCCCATCCGCTGCAATATCGAGACGAAGAGGTTCGGCAGCGGATAGTTCCGCTCGCGGTCGAAGGCGAGGTGTTGGCCGTGCCGGAACCCGCCGCCCGCGAAGATCGTGGGCAAGTTGGTGGTCACGTGGGTGTTCGCGTTCCCGAGGTTGGAGCCGTAGAGGACCATCGTGCGGTCCAGCAGCGTCACGTCGCCTTCGCGCACGCCCTTCAGGCCGGCGAACAGGTCCGCGAGCAGCTTCATGTGCCATTCGTCGATGGCGCGGAGCTGCGCCAGCTTCGCGTCCGAACGGCCGTGGTGGGAGAGGTTGTGGTAACCGTCGGTGATCTTCGTGCCGTCGACCTCGATGGCGGGCGAGTTGACGCTGTCGAGCAGCAGCGCGACGGACCGCGTGGAATCGGTCTCGAAGGCGAGCCTCGCCAGGTCGTACATGAGCCGCACCTTCTCCATGTACTCGCGCGGGCTCGGCGGATCGAGCGGCACGCTGGCGGTCACGGTCGGCCTGGGCCTGCGCTCCCATTCGCGCGACATCTGCATCCGCTGCTCCAGCTCGCGGACACTGGTGAAGTACTGGTCGAGCCGGTCGCGGTCGTGCGTTCCGACGCGGCGCTGCAACGTCTTCGCTTGGTCGGCCACGGAATCGAGGATGCTGCGGCCCAGCTCCAGCTTGCGCACCTGGTCCGCCGTCTCCGACTCGGTCCCTTGGATGAAGAGATGGCGGAAGACGTCCGAGGCCTTCTCCTCGCACGGGATCAGCACGCCAGAACCGGTCCACGAGAGACTGCGCATGCCCTGCTCGACGTTGACGCCGAGGTTCAGCGACGGGAACCGCGTCAGATGCCCGATGCGTTCGGCGATGTACTGGTCGAGCGAGATGGTGTTGCGGAAACCGCCGCGGCCCGGATGCGGAGCGGCGGTGAGGAAGCAGTTGTCCGCAGGATGCCCGCCGTCCACGTCCGGATGCGACACGCCGCTGAAGACGGTCAGGTCGTCGCGGTGCGCCTTCAGGTGCTCCAGATAGGGCGACAACGCGTAACCGCGGCCGGTCTCCTTGGGGAAGAACCGGTCAGGCAACAGGCCCAGGTTGTTGCAGATGGCGAACATCCTCCGCGGCACCGCAGCGGCGGAAGGTGCCGAGGACACCGCGGTCGTCCCGGCGGACACCGTCCACATCGAATCCAGCAAGGGCAACGAGAGAGCGATCCCGGCGCCGCGCAGGAAGTGACGGCGGGACAGGCCCGGACGTGTGGAAACGGACGGCGCGGGCACGACGGTGGACGGGTTCTTCATGGCGATGGCTCCGGCTATTTGTTCAGGAAGAGTTCGCTCTGCACGACGGCATGGACCAATGACTTCACACCATACCCGCCGCGCCGCGTCGTGTTCACCATTTTTTCGACGGCCCGGCGGTCGGAGAAACGGACCGGTGCACCGGTCGCATAGATGGTGAGTTGACGCGCCAGGTTGCGCGCGAGCTGGGCCTCGTCACCAAGCAGGCAGCGCTTCAGCTCCCGGACGTCGCGGAAACGAGCGCCATCCGGGAGCTCGCCGCTCGGATCGACCACCGGCCCGAGGCTGAAATGATACCGCAGGCCGTCGTGGCCGATGCCTTTGACCGGCTCTCCCGCGCCGACGGACCGGTACCGGTCGCGCCAGCCGCCCATGACGTCGAAGCTCTCCAAGGCGAAGCCCGCGGGATCGATGAGCCGATGGCAGGCGTTGCAGGATTCCTGGTCCCGATGCTTCGCCAACTGCTCGCGGATCGTCGTCGCGCCGCGGATGTCCGGCTCGACGGCGGGGATGCTCGGCGGCGGTGGCGGTGGCGGACGCCCGATGATCCGTCCCATGATCCAGGCGCCGCGCTTCACCGGCGATGTCGCCGTCCCGTTCGCCGTGACCTTCAGCACGCTCGCCTGGGTCAGCAACCCGCCGCGCACGCTGTCGGCCGGAAGATCCACCCGGCGGATGCCGACGCCGTCCACGCCCGGGATCCCGTAGTGCGTGGCAAGGCGTTCGTTGAGCATCGCGAAGCGCGACGACACCAGGTTCGCGACGCCCAGGTCGCCTTTCAGCAGCTCGGCGAAGAACATCTGCGTCTCGTCGGCCATCGATTCCACCAACAGGTCGTCGAGCTGGTAGTCCGGATACAGCTCGGTATCGGGCGCAACGGTCGCGATCACCCGCAGGTCGAGCCAGTGGCCGAGGAACGCCTCGACGAACCGCTTGGACCGGGGGTCATCGAGCAAGCGGTCGGTCTGCGCGCGCAGGACCTCCGGACGATGCAGCTTGCCGGCTTCGGCGAGCTTCCGCAGTTCGGCGTCGGGCGCGGAATTCCACAGGAAGTAGGACAAGCGCTCGGCCAGCGCGCCGTCGCCCAGCGGTCCGGGCTTCTGCGTGTCGAGATAGAGGAAACCCGGCGAGCACAGCACGGCCGTGTAGCCCGCGATCATCGAGTCGGTGAAGCTGTTGCCCGACTTGAGCGCCGACCGGACCACGCCGAGGAACCGATCCACGTCCGCCGTTC
>JANNAJ010000458.1:0-3372 GCA_031384285.1 Verrucomicrobiota bacterium | reverse complement strand
CGGATCGGCTGCACGATCGTCGGCGCCGGTTCGGCGGTCCCGGGCGATCCACCCGTCCGGGCGCTCGGCCGCCAGCGGATCGCTTCGCCGAGCTGGTCCGGGCCGATCGTCTCGTCGGCGAGCACGAGCGAGAACCCGAAGCCGTCCGCGAGCGGTGCCCAGGCCTGGTCGTACGCGAAGTCGCTGACCGGTTCGCCCAAAGGGCCGATGATCCGGATCCGCTCGTCGCCGTTGGACAACTGGCCGGTGGACTGGCCGGCGATGCCGGTCGTGCCCGGGTAGCGCGACAGGAAGGCGGCGCGGTCGCGCACGACGAGGACGCGTCCGCCGGGCGCAAGGCTCGTCACCGGACCGTCTGCGGGGAAACGGAACGCGACGGCTCCGGTGATCTGGAAGCCGGCCAGCGACAACGTCCGCGGCGAGGTGTTCTTGAGCTCGATGAACTCGAAGTCGCCGGCGGAATTCGTCGACCCGACGGGCGCCGGAGCGGGATGGAACATGATCTCGGTCACGAGCAGCGGCGGGACCTCGCTGTAGAAGGTGGCGGCGACCGGGCCGGACCATCGCGAGACGAGCGGCGGGTTGTTCGCGCCGGTCCGCGCGGTGTGGGCCGGGTTCTGCACCCGGGCCACGAGGCGCGCGTTCGCCGATAGCACGATCGGAGCGCCGTCGTGGAGCTTCGCGGAAGCCGAGATCCCGCCGCCCGCTGTGCGCGGATCGGTGCCGTCCAGGGTGTAGTAGACCGAGCCTGCGGCCGGCGTGGCGAGGACGACCTCCGTCGAGTTGGTGAACCGCCCGGTGCGGGACGTGATGACGGTCGGTCGGACGAACTGGCTGTCCATGAACTCCACGCGGTTCGAGAGCCAGTTCTTCATCCACTGGACCTCGGTGGCGTAGCTGCCGCCGCCGGCGCCCGAAGCGGTCCGATAACCGGTGCCCCAGCGGGTGCGTTCGCGCGGTTGGGCTTGCGCGAGCTGGCCGGTCAGGTCGGCGACCAGGGCCCAGAGGTTCGTCGTCGCGAACCGGGAACGGCGAAGGTCCTGGTAGCGGTCGATGTAGCGCTGGAAGAAATCCGGGTCCTGGAACAAGCGCCCCCACCACGCTTGGGTGGTCTCGTTGAAGAAGTCCGTCCCGGCGTCGCCGCCGACCCCGCGCCAGGACTTCGGGTTGAAATCGCGCCCGTCGGTCGAACCGAGCGCGCGGTCGAAATCCCACAACGGGCCGAACTCCAGCTTGCCGCCGCGCGGTTTGTAGAAGTTCGCGCTCAGACGGAGCGCGTCGACGTTGAGCGTGACGACGTTGAGCAGATGGTGGTCGACCCAGGAACCCGGTTCGATGAAGGCCGCGTAGCCCTTGACCGGATCCTTCCAATCCGGGCCGTAGAGCGCCGATCCGAACGAATCCATGTAGCTCTGGAGATACGTCCGCTGGGCGGCGCGCTCGGGCAGGCGGATCTCGCGCTCCTTGGGGTCCACATAGATGATGCCGGTGTTCGCCGCGCCGAAGCCGGATTCGCCCGGTCCGCCCCGGTCGATCTTCATCATGTAACCGCCCGTCACCTGCGGCGCCTTGGTGTCCGCCGCGGTCAACCCGTCGATGTCCACGCGGTCCTTGCCGCGCTTGATCTTCTCCTCGAGCACGTAGACGCCGAAATAGGTCGTCGACGTGACCGGCGAGGCCGCGCCGCTGGTGACGAGGTACAGCTCGACGAAGCGGGTCCGGGGCGAATAACGGCCGATGTCGCGGCTGAGCTGGTGCGCGAAGGGGTTGTGGACCAGCACCGGCTCGAAACCGTTCGGCGCGTACAGCACCCAATCGGATTCGGCCGGCATCCCGAGCAGGGCATGGTCGGCGCTGGCGTCGAGCTCGTCGCGGAGCTCCATGCTCATGCTCACCTTGGCGTTGCCCAAGGTGCTCGAACCCCGGGCGCCGATGCCGGCGCGGACCGAGAGCGTCGGCGCGTTGGTCAGCGATGTGACCCCGGCGACGGGCTCGAAGAGCTGGAGCACGGCGTTCTGCGAACCGGTCGCCGGCGGTCGTCCCGCGCCGAAGTTGTGGATCACCATCACCGGCAGGTCCGAGGTGAACGGCACCGCGTTCGGCGCCAGCCGCACGAACGTCTCCCCTCCCGGAGCGCCGGGCAGCTGGCCGGTCGCGAAGGCCCGCGCGCGGATCCGCGCCGTGCCCACGACCGTGATCGGGCCCGTGTACGCGGCGCTCGCCTCGGTCACCGGCGTGCCATCGACCGTGTACCGGATCACCGCGCCGGCGGCCGGACCGTCCAGCGACAGCGCGAGGTCGAGATCCGCGGTGAAGGTCCGTCCGGTCGCCGAGAAGACCACATCCGGAGCGAAGCCGGCGCCGCTGGTCGAGTTGGCGGTGCCCGGCGTCGGCTTGACGAAATAACCTTCGATGTCGCCCGCGCCCGTCGCACGGCCGTAGCTCACGTCGGCGCGTTGCGGCGGATACTTCGCGCCGAACGACGAGACGACTTCGCCGCCGGGCGAAGCGAGGCCGAGGAATCCCCCCGCGGAACCGAGCTTGAAGTTCGTGTGCAGACGGCCGGCGGTGTCGGTGCGGTCCTTGCCCGAGGCGAAGACGACCAGATATCCGCCCGCGGGCACCGTGATCGCCGGGAAGAGCCATCTCGCGGGGTTCTCCGGATCATCGCTCAACGACCAACCAGCGAGGGATTGCGGAAGGACGGCGCCGTTATGCAGCTCGATCCAGTCCGACTTGTCGCCGTCCTCGTCGCGGAGGCCCGATGTGTTGTCGGCGAGGAACTCGCTGATCTCCAGGCCCGGCGGCCGAAGGGCGGGGTCCACCGTGTAGCTCCACGACCCGCCGGCGAACGGATGCGGCGTGCCGGCTTGGTCGGTGATCCCATGACCGGCGCGGAACGCCACGTCGACCTTGCCCGGCGGGATCTTGCCGAAGGTGAAGACATACTGTGCCGGGCTCACGGTCGAGACACCGGTCGCGGCGATGCCGTCGACCAGCAGGTCCGCGGCATCCACGCCTTGCACCGCTTCGTTGAACTCCACCTCCACGCTCACCAGTTCGCGGACCGCCGCGCCCGCGGGCGGATAGCGGTTCACGACGACGGGCACGGTGTCGTCGATGGTGGCCTGGAGCACGGCATCCCAGACGATGTCGCTGCTGGTGAGCGCCACGTTGAGCACCTGGACGGCGAGCACGTTTTCGCCCGGGGCGAGGACGGCGGCGGGGTTGGCGATCGGATGATCGAGGGGTTCGGCCGGATCCGGGTTCGACGCGGCGAGGGCGAAGGCGTTGAAAGGCAGCTCGCCGGCCGGCACGTTGTACCGGGCGACCTCTTTCCCGTTGATCCACGCCACGAAACCGTCGTCGCAC
>JANNAJ010000432.1:0-1743 GCA_031384285.1 Verrucomicrobiota bacterium | reverse complement strand
CGGGAACGGGCGACAGCTTCAATGCCGCCTTGGCTTCATTCAGGGCGCTCTCGCGACTACCACCAAGCGCCGCGAAGAGTTTCTCCGCGCGTGACTTCAGCTCGGGGTTCTTGGATCGGCGCAGTTGGTCCCGCTGTGCGGAGGTGAGCGCATTGCCGGGGACGTTCCCCGCCTCGATGGCGTCGAGGAGCACGGGCGTGAATTCCGGGCTGCCCGCCATCCGATCCAGCACCATCGTCCGGACGCCCGGGGTGTAGGCGTTCCAGCGTGCCGCGGTCAGCAATGCCGGGACGCCGGCCACGCGCGGTGACTGGAGCAAGGAGCGTGCGGCGGCGCGTTGCACTTCACGGGAATGATCGGCTCCCAGCAATCCGGAGAGCAGCGTCGTGGCCCTGCTCGAATCGTCGAACGCGAGGAGCTCCACGGATGCGACGCGCAGCTCCGGAGACGTCTCCGCGACCGCGGCTCTCGAGCGCGCCTGCGTCAGCAGCGACGCGGACTTCGTCGGGTCGGCTCCTGCGATGCGCCGGAACTCCGGCCCCGCGGCGTTCGCGAATCCAAGGTTGGCGGCGATGACCAATCCGGTAGGTGCCGAATCCAAACTCCGCGCGATCTCTTCGTAGGCCGCCAGCAGTTTGGATGGCTCGACTCCTGCACCGAGTTGCCGGCCCAAGTCTCCGGTGAGCGCGATAAAACCCTCGGGCAATGGTTCGCGGGCGCGGGCGATCTCGACGAGCATGGCCAACGCGTTCTTCCGCGCCGGCAACGCCGATTGGATGGCCGCGCGCGTCCAGCGGTCCGAGGCTTGCCGGACCGCGACCCGCGCGAGTGCAGGCACGACTTCGGCGGAGCGCGCTTCCCCGAGCGACAAGGCCGCTTGGAATCGTACATGCGGATCGGGATCGTCCGCGAGGTTCAGGACGACGTCGCGCAAGGAGGAGTCCGAGGCCAGGCGGGCTTCCGCGATCCGCACGCCGTTCTGGCGCACGGCGGGCTGAGGATGCTTCAGAGCGAGCAACAGGGTCGGTTCATCCACGCCACCCGAGAGTTCGAGCAGCCGCAGTTTGGCCACCGCCGGGCCGCTCGCGTCGGATGCGCGCAGGGACTTCCGCAACAGCGCAGCGGTGGAGGGGTCGTTTCGTTCCACCAGGAAGCGGGACGCCGTGTCGCGCCGCCACGGGATCGGGGACGACAGTTCGCCGACGAGCGCGTCCACGTTGGTCCCCATCGCTTTGAAAATCGAGCGCTGGCTCTTGGAAGTTGCGGTCAGCTTCCAGATGCGGCCTTTGTCCTTGCCGGCCTCGAAGTCCACGTGTTTGCGCACGTCGCCGGGCAGATACTCGGGATGCTCGATCACCTTGCGATACATGTCGGCGATGTAGAGCGCGCCGTCCGGACCATCCGCGATGAAGACAGGGCGGAACCAATTGTCGCGGCTGCGCAGCGCCTCGGTGCCTTCGTGGATGCGTCGCGCGGCGAACGTGCCGCCCACCTTCTCCAACCGGTCGCCGCGCACCAGATTGCCCGTAGGGTCGCACGAGAACGCCGCGCCGCGATACGCCTCGGGCAGCGCGTCGCCGCGATAGACGTGGACCGCGCACGCCGCGCTGTAGGTGCCGAAGTGGCTGTCCGCCGTAGTGAGGTTGTCGCTGATCGGAAAGTAGCGCGCCGCGCCTGCCGTGTAGCGTGTCATCAAGGTGTTCTCCGCAATCTCCGGACAATTCTGCAACACGCCGGGCGAAG
>JANNAJ010000426.1:0-15240 GCA_031384285.1 Verrucomicrobiota bacterium | reverse complement strand
CTTCGCCCGGTTCGAGGAACATCTGGTCGGTGAGGATGATGTCCTGGTGGACGCGCAACGGGACCTTCTCCAAGGCGCGGGCGACGTGGCCGGGCTCGGGCAAGGTGCGGAGGAAGTTGCCGCCGAGGCACCACAGGATGTCGAGACGTCCATCGCCGCAGGCTTCGACCATGTCCACGGAATCGAGCCCGGGCCAATCGGGCAGCGTGAAACCGTACTGCGCGGACAACGCCGCGAGGTTCGCGGGTGTGAGCGGTTTGCCGCCGGGCAAAGCGGTCGAGTAGCAGCCCATCTCCGCGCCGCCCTGCACGGAACTATGGCCGCGGATGGGCATCAGGCCGGTCTTCTCGCGCCCGACGTATCCCATGGCGAGGCCGAGGTTGAGCACGGCGCTCACCGCGTCGCCGCCGTAGGAGTGCTGGGTGATGCCCATGCTCCAGACGAAGACGGCGTTCTTGGAGTTGTGGAGCAGCTCGGCGAACTCCTCCATCGAGGAACACGGCAAGCCGGCCTGGGCCTCGAGCGCCTCGAACCCCAGGCCTTCGACCGCCGCCCGGAGATCCGCCCACCCTTCGGTGTGCTTCTGGATGAAATCTTCCCGCACCCAGCCGCGCTCGATGAGGACCTTGAGCACGCCGTGGATGAAGGCGATGTCGCCGCCTTGCGTGACCGGGAACCACCAATCCGCGATGTCGGTGCCGAAGAGCGCGCTGCTCGCGGTGCTCGGGACCCAGTAGCGCCTCATGCCGGGCTCAAGGTACGGGTTCACCATGGCGACCTTGGTGCCGAGCTCCTTGGCCTCGTGCAGATACTTGGTGGTGACCGGCTGGTCGTTGGCCGGGTTGGCGCCGAAGAAGACGATGAGGTCGGTGCCGTACCAATCCTTGTACGAGCAGGTCGAGGCGGCGTAGCCGATGGCGTGCTTCATCGCGCCCGTGCTGGGCGCGTGGCAGAGGCGCGCGGCGTTGTCGACGTGGTTGGTGCCGAGGAAGCGGGCGACCTTCTGCGCGACGTAGTAGACCTCGTTGGTCACGCCGCGGGCGGTGACGAAGAAGGCGAGGCGCTTCGGGTCGGTGGCGCGGATGCGCTCCGCGAGCAGCGCGTTCGCCTCTTCCCACGAGACGCGGCGGAAGCCCGGTTCGCCGCGGCGGCGGAGCAGCGGATACGGGATGCGCCCGAGCTCGCGGAGCTGGGCGTTGTCGAAGAGCAAGGCCGGGTTGTCGGAGCCGGCCCGGAGGTTCCGGTCGCCGGAACCGTTCCGCGGCGCCGGGCGGGCCTCGGACGCGAGACGTTCCCGCAGGGCGGCGATGTCGCCGAGGATCTTGACGTCGAGCGCGGGCGCGGTGTTGAGGCGGAGCAGGTTCAGCCGCGTCATGCACAGGTGGACGCCGGGGATGGTCCAGTCGTGCAGGCCGGCGACGCCGAGGGCGCAGCCGTCGCACACGCCGCGGGTCACGACCCGCCACGCGTGCGGCAGGTTGTCGCGGTTCCGCCAGATGATCCCGAGCATGTCCCGGAAATGCTTCGGCTTCGTCTGGCCCAGCCCGAACGGGATGGCGCGTCTCAGCCGGTCGGCGAAGCCCGAGGTGATGCGGTGAGTCATGCGCGGAGCATGCCGGTCGGCCGGGGCGACGTCACGCCTGCACGTCGAGCGCGAGCACCTCGCCCGGCTCGCACTCGGCGAAGACCTCGAACGGCCGGCAGCACACCTCGCAGTCGGTGGTGAAGCGCTGCTGCTCGACGCTCGTGTCCACGACCAGCTCCATCGGCTGGCCGCAGTACGGGCATTGGATCGTCTCGGAGATCTCCATGTCGGGTCGACGCTGGGACCCGGCCGGGCGCGGGTCCATCGGAGAAGTGCGGCCTTCTCCCCACGATGCGCCGTGTCGGCCGTGCGGTTTTCCCGCTTTCCGTCGTGGCGACCTGCGGTAATTTCGCCCGACATGAGCGCCACCGCCGCCCCGTTCGCCACGCCTTCGATGCCCGATGCCCGAGGTCATTTCGGTGACTACGGCGGCCGTTATGTGCCCGAGACGCTGGTCCATCCGCTCCAACAATTGGAGGAGGAGTACTTCCGCGCGCAGAAGGACCCGGCGTTCCAGCAGGAGCTCAGCTACTATCTGCGCGAGTTCGTCGGCCGTCCGACGCCGCTCTACCATGCCGAACGCCTCACGCGGGAGCTCGGCGGCGCGAAGATCTACCTCAAGCGCGAGGACCTGCTCCACACCGGCGCCCACAAGATCAACAACGCGATGGGCCAGATCCTCCTCGCGAAGCGCATGGGCAAGACGCGCATCATCGCCGAGACCGGCGCCGGCCAGCACGGCGTGGCCACGGCGACCGTCGCGGCGATGTTCGGCATGGAATGCGTCATCTACATGGGCGCGGTCGATTGCGTCCGGCAGGAGCTGAACGTCTACCGGATGAAGATGCTCGGCGCCGAGGTCGTGCCGGTGAAGGCCGGCCAGCAGACGCTCAAGGAAGCCGTCAACGAGGCGATGCGCGACTGGGTCACCCACATCCGCAGCACGCATTACATCCTCGGCACCGCCTACGGGGCCCATCCGTACCCGGTCATGGTCCGGAATTTCCACCGCATCATCGGCGACGAGGCGCGCCGGCAGATCCTGGAGCAGGAGGAGCGCCTGCCCGACCTGCTCATCGCCTGCGTCGGCGGCGGTTCCAACGCCATCGGTCTGTTCTATCCGTTCCTCGACGACCCGTCGGTGAAGATGCTCGGCGTCGAGGCCGGCGGCGAAGGGATCTTCCCGGAGAAGCACGCGGCGCGCTTCCAGGGCGGCTCGCTGGGCGTGCTGCAAGGGACGCGCAGCTACATCCTGCAGGACGAGTTCGGCCAGATCCAGCTCACCCATAGCGTGAGCGCCGGTCTCGATTACGCCGCGGTCGGGCCCGAGCACGCGTGGCTGCGCGACCAGCACCGCGTCGACTACACCTACGCCACCGACGACAAGGCGCTCGACGCCTTCATGCGGTTGGCGCGGCTCGAAGGGATCATCCCCGCGCTCGAGAGCGCCCACGCCGTCGCCGCCGCCATCGAGCGCGCGCCGAAGATGTCGAAGGACGACCTGGTCATCATCAACATCTCGGGCCGCGGCGACAAAGACGTCATGCAGGTGGCGAGCAAGGTGGGCTTGGCGATGCCGAAGTGACCTTGTTCAGGACGGATTCCCTCGGCTCGTCCGGGCGTCGATCCGATCCTGCGTCCGAAGCCTGCATCGAAGCGTCCACCTGTTTCCCGGTCCGGACGGCGGTCCGTCGTTTCCGTGGCTGAAAGGTCGATGGCTCCGGATCCGAGGTGCCAGCCCTCTACGCCAGGACCCCGCGCACCACTTCGCCGCTCACGTCGGTGAGCCGGAAGTCGCGGCCTGCGTAGCGGTAGGTGAGCTTCTCGTGGTCGAAGCCCATCAGGTGCAGCATCGTCGCGTGCAGGTCGTGGACGTGGACCGGTTGGTCGACCGCGCGGAACCCGAACTCGTCGGTCGCGCCGTGGACGTGACCGCCCTTCACTCCGCCGCCCGCGAGCCAGACGGTGAAGCCGTGGTGGTTGTGGTCGCGCCCCTTGCCGTTGCCGGGTGTCCCGGGCGCGGGCATCTCCACGGCCGGCGTCCGGCCGAACTCGCCGCCGCAGATCACCAATGTGTCCTCGAAGAGCCCGCGCTGTTTCAGGTCGGTGAGCAGCGCATCGATCCCTTGGTCGACCTGGCCCGCGAGATTGCGGTGCGCGTCGGCGATCATGTCATGGCTGTCCCACGGCTGCACGTCGCCGTGGTAGCATTGGACGACCCGGACGCCCCGTTCGACGAGCCGGCGGGCGATGAGCAGCTGACGCGATTGCGCGGTGTCGCCGTACATCGCGCGGACATGGGCCGGTTCCTTCGAGACATCGAAGGCGTCGGTCGCCGCGAGCTGCATGCGGTAGGCGAGCTCGAAGGACTGGATGCGCGCCTCCAGCTGCGGATCGTCGCCGCGGGCGCGCTGGTGTTCGGCGTTGATCTCGGCGAGCAGGTCGAGCTGGCGCCGCTGGGCGCCCATCGGGAGCCGGGCGTTGGTGATGTTCTCGATCAGGTCCTCGGGCCGGGTCTTCCGCGTGTCGATGTGCGTGCCCTGGTAGATGCCGGGCAGGAACGCCGACCGCCAGTTCGACACGTCGGACACGGGCAACCCGGGGCACATGGCGATGTAGCCGGGCAGGTTCTCGTTCTCCGTGCCCATCCCGTAGGTGATCCACGCGCCGTAGCTCGGGCGGGAGAGACGTTCGTCGCCGCAGTTCATCAACCGCATCGACTGCTCGTGGTTCGGCGTGTCCGCGTGCATCGAACGGATGAAGCACATGTCGTCCACGTGCCGCGCCGTGCGCGAGAAGATCTCGCTCACCTCGATGCCGCTCTGTCCGTGGCGGCGGAACGCGAACGGCGACGGCAACGCGGCGCCGAGCGGTCGTTCCGTGGTCAGGTTGCCCGAAGGCAGCAACTTTCCCGCGTACTTCGCGAGCGCTGGCTTCGGGTCGAACGTGTCGACCTGCGACGGGCCGCCGTTGAGGTAGATGTGGATGATCCGCTTCGCCCGGCCCCGGAACCGGGGAGGGCGCGGTGAAAGCGGGGTCGCAAGTTTCAGGTTTGAAGTTTCAAGTTGGGAACCTGCGAGGAGCCGCGCGTCCCCGAGCACGCCCGCCAACCCGAGCAGTCCCAGGCCCGTGCCCATCTGCCGCAACATCTGGCGTCGGGTCAGGAAGCGCGGCGGAAGATGTCCGAAGGGGGTCATGAACGGAGAGGCAGCTTGCCGGATACTCTGAGCAAAGTCTCGGATTGGGAAAGAGGATTGAAAGCACGGCCTGCCAGCGGATAGTCCCGCCATGACCGTCATCACCATAGGCCAAGCTCGTTCCCGATTGGACGCCGCGTGTCGGCGCGCATTGCGCGGCCAAGTGGTCCGTCTCCGGCTGCGGACCGGTGAGCAGGTGGAACTGACGCCGGTGATCCAGCCGCCGGCGCTCCGGTCGCTGACCACGGCCGAACTGGCCGACTGCTATGGTGATGCCGCCGCCAACGCCTTCGAGAACCACTGCGGCCAAGCGAGCACCTGATGGCACCTTGGGAAATCTGGACCTTCGATTTTCCCGTGGAGGGGACGCATCCCTGCGTCGTCTTCGCCAACCCGGCCCGACTGGCCAGTCCCGATGTCGAACGCGTGAACGTGCTGCTGTGCCGCACGCTTCGTGGACCGCTGGGCCGGTCGCTCAAGCCGAATGAAGTCCTGCTCAACGGCGCCGACGGTCTCGATTGGGAAACCTTGTGCCGGGTGGACGCGCTCCATTTTGTGCGCAAGGCCGACCTGCGTCAGAAGCGGGGTATCGTCACAGTCGAGCGACAGCGCCTGATCTGCCAGCGGATGCTTCAGCTTTTCCCGTTCCGGTTCTGACGAAGGCAGGCTGCGGCTCTTCATGGCGGCGGTGGCATGGAAGAAATCGCCTTCGGCCTTGGCGATCCACTCAAGCGTGAGCGGCTTCATACATCACGCGTCCGCGGCTCAAGATCTCTCGGGTGAAGTGGCAGCCCAGCGCCAACCGCTGGCGTATCTCCGCTGGCGTCTTCACCAGCAGATCCATGGGAAAGGGCGGGTGGATGCGCGAGCGCATCTTCACGACCTGGTCCACCGGCCGGCCTCGGTAGGGCAGGATGACCAGCAGGTCCACGTCCGAGCCGGGCGTGGACCGGCCCGAGGCATGGGAGCCGAACAGGACGATCTTCCGCGGACGGAACTCGCGGGCCAGTTCGTCGCAGTAGGCGTGGATGGCGGACGAGCGGGTCTTGTCCCGCTGTTCCATCGTGACTTGCCGCGCCTTGCTCATGTGCTGACCACAGTGTCCATCCCGACGAACGGAAGTCCAATCCGCAAGCTTGGTTCAAAGCTTCTCGATCCGGTCGCCGACATTGACCCGTCCCGCCTGCACAACCTGCGCGTTCACGCCGCGCAGGCGCAGCGCACGGCCTTCGGGCGAATTGACGAACTTCAGCGCGGCCGGACCGAAGCGTTTAGCGAACTTCGAACAGCCGGTGTGCGGCTCGAGCGAGATCTCCAGGACCGCGCCGCCGATCTTCAGCCGTTGCCCGGACGGAAGGTTCTCGATGCCCAGATCGAGATCGACCACCAGGTTGTCGCCGGCGAGCGGCCAACGGTCCCGGGGTCCCGCGACCAGTTCGACGGCGCGGACGTTCATCAAGGTGAGCTGCGTGTCCGGGTTGATCCGTCCGTCCTCGAGCTTGCGCGTGCAGTGGCGGGCCCATCGGTCGCCGACCAGTCCTTCGGCCGGCGTGAGCTCGGCGGACTCGGACAGGTGCCGTTGTTCGCGCTCGGGCCGCACCACGATCATCGCGAGCGTGCCGCTGTCGGCCGGCGAAAGCAGGATGGCCGGGAGACCCGCGGCGAGTTCCGTCTCCGATCGATGGGACTCGTTCGTCATCCCCGTATCAGGCCACCGCTAGTCGAGAAAGACCAGTTCGTTGCTGGCGAGGAGCACCTGCGCGAACTGTTCCCACGGTGCTTGCCGCGCGGTCGGATCGGCGGCGGCCTCGGCGATGAACCGCAGCGCCTGTCCGGTCTCACGCGGCGTGGCGGAGCGGCCGAGCACGCGGCGGGACAGCGCATCCACGCGGCGGACCGGGTCGGCGCCGGCCTCGGTCGCGGAAAGCTCGGCCAAGGCCCGCGCCTGCTCCATGACGAACGGCGAGTTCATCGCGAACAGCGCCTGCTGCGCCACGGTCGTCCGCGACCGGCGCTCGACGCATTGGTCGGGGATCGCGAAATCGAAGGCGCGGAACAACGCCGGGAGGTTCTGCCGGTCGACCAGCCCGTACACCGTCCGGCGGCGGTCGGCGGGATCGCCCGCGGCGTCCACCGGTCGGCCACCCAGCGTCCGGTCCAATCGTCCGGAGACGAAGAGCAAGGTGTCGCGCATCGCCTCGAGGTCCAGACGCCGGCGCGGATAGTGCCAGAGAAGCTTGTTCTCGGGGTCACGTTCCGAACTCGTAGCAGCCGAGGTGACGAGGCTCTGACTTTCCCTCGTTGCAGGGGAGCGGGGGGGAGAGGGAGTAAGGGCGATGGAACCTGCAGCCGGCACCCCTGCGCCCCTGCGCCCTTTCTCCCCTGCTTCGGACAGAGTGAGCCTCCTTACGTCGGCTGCTACGGAGGATTGCTGGAAGGCCTCGCTGGTGAGCATCAGGCGATGGAGATGCTTCACGCTCCAGCCGGACCGGATGAACTCGCTCGCCAGCCAGTCGAGCAGTTCCGGATGCGAGGGCGAGGTGCTGCGCGCGCCGAAATCCGATGGCGACGCGACAAGCGGTTCGCCGAAGTGCTCCATCCAGACGCGGTTCACGAAGACGCGTGCGGTGAGCGGATTGGTCGGTGACGTGATGGCGCGGGCGAGATCAAGGCGGCCGCTGCCGGCACCGAACGGCTGTTCCTGGCCGCCGTTCAGGACGCGCAGGAAACCGCGCGGCACCCGCTCGCCGGGACGCGCCGGGCTCCCGCGGACGAAGATCCGCGGCTCATATGGCTCCGGCAGGTCGGCGACGACCATCGCACGCGCCGGCGGGACGTTCGTGGCGTGGGCGGCGATCTTGTCCAAGGCCAGCGCGAGAGTGCCGTAGCGGTCCTTCTCAGGGCGCGACATGTGGTCCGGCGTGTCGCGACGCGCGAACCAGACCGGCCCCTGCTTGCCGGTCACGATCTCGAGCAACTCACGATGGTCCGCGTCCAGCACGGCGGGGCCGTCCTTCGTCGGTTTCGAGCTCTCGTACACAGCGAGAAGCAGTCCGCCATAAGCCCGGACGACCGCGACTTTGTCCGCGATCGTCGCCCGGGTGAGCGCCTCCACGACGAGCGGATTGCATGCTTGCCCGATGGTCTTCTCGTTGGTCCGCCCGCTCTTCCCTTCCAAGACGGCCTTCACCACGCCCGGGCTCGCGAGCTCGGCGTCCGGCAGGGCCATCAGCACCGACCACGGGCCGAAAACGCGATCATCGGGCTTGGCGCGCTGCGCGATGAAGCGGCGGGTGCGTTGGACCAGCGTCGGCCGGAAATCATCCGGCGTGAGCGAGAGCCCGAACTGGGCGGTCTCGGTGAGGTCCGGCGCGGTCGTCGCCGCACGGACCAGATAATCACCGATCCGCCCGCGGAGGACCTCGGTGAGCCTGGCGAACTCGGCGTCGATGTGGCTCTCAAGCTCGCCGCGGGCCTTCGCGAGCTGCGCCTCGGATCCGGCGCCGCCGGGCACGCCGGCGGGATCCTCGATCAGCGGCAGCGCATACGGCCGCTCCGTCGAGGCGAAGACGCCGTAGAGCCCGTAGTAATCGGCGGCCTTGATGGCGTCGTACTTGTGGTCGTGGCAGCGGGCGCACGCGACGGTGAGGCCGAGCAGCCCCCGCGTGACGGTGTCGATCTGGTCGTCGATCTGGTCGTGGGGGTTGTTGTCGAAGAGCCGGCCGAGCGTGAGGAATCCCAGCGCGCCGAGCCGCCAGCGCGGCAGGTCCGGTCCGGCAAGATCCGCGGCGAGCTGGTCGCGGATGAACTCGTCGTACGGGACGTCGTCGTTGAGCGCGCGGACGACGTAGTCGCGATAGGTGTAGGCGTAGGGCCGGATGGCATCCCGGCCGTAGAGCAGCACGAGGTCCTTGGTGTCGGCGTAACGCGCGACATCGAGCCAATGGCGTCCCCAGCGCTCGCCATACCGAGGGTCGGCGAGCAAGCGGTCCACCACCGCCTCGATCGCGGCACGGGGATCGCCGACCGCGGCACGGGAAAATGCCGCGACCTCCTCCGCCGTGGGAGGCAAGCCGATCAGGTCGTAGTAGAGGCGGCGGAGCAACGTCCGCGTGTCCGCGGGCGGCGCGAAGCCGAGCCCTTTGGCTTCCAGCCGCGCGAGCAGGAAGGCGTCGATCGGCGAACGGACCCGGTCGGCGGCCTTCACCGCCGGCGGGACGGGACGCCGGACCGGCTGGTACGCCCAGTGCCGTCGGGCCTCCTCGAAAGATTGGCCGGTCAGTCCCGCGGCGAGGACGACATCCATGCCCCACGCCAGCAGGATGCCGATCAGCACGAATGTGCGGTGGGACGAAATAATCCTCATGGGTTCGCGCGGCTCATTCGCAGGACAGGCTGCCAGGGTCAACACGAAGTTCAGTCTGAAGATTGTCGGCGACGGATCCGTCTGGCACCCTCGATTCGATGAAACCATTTCCGATCCTCTTCAGCCTCGTCGCGTCGTCGCTGCTGGCCCAAGCCCAGCAGTGGGTCACCTACAATCCGCCGGCCGACAAGGCGAACGGCAAAACCATCGTCCTGCTCAGCGGCGACGAAGAATACCGGTCCGAGGAGAGCCTGCCGCAGATGGGCAAGCTGCTGAGCCAGCGCCATGGTTTCAAATGCACCGTCCTCTTCAGCCAGGACGCCGACGGAAGCATCAACCCGAACAACCAGACCAACGTCCCGGGCATGCATCTGCTCGGTTCGGCCGACCTCGTCGTCAACCAGTTCCGCTTCCGCGAGCTGCCGGACGCCGACATGAAGCACTTCGTCGACTACATGGATTCGGGCAAGCCGATGATGGTCCTCCGCACCGCGACGCACTCCTTCAACTACGAGCGGAACAAGCAGAGCCCCTACGCGAAGTATTCGTGGACCGCGAAAGGCGGCGGCTTCGGCGGCATGACCGTCGGCGAGAGCTGGACCTACCATCACGGCAACCACGGCGGCGAGGCCACCCGGGGGATCATCGATGGCAAGAACCAGAAGAACCCGATGCTCAACGGCGTCCATGACGTCTTCGGGCCGACCGATGTCTACGGCGTGAACCCGGATTTCCCGACCGACGCCACGGTCCTGCTCTACGGTCAGGTGCTCAAAGGCATGAAGCCCGACGACGGTCCGACCCTCACCAAGGCGACCATGCCGCTCGTGTGGCTGCGCGACGTGAAGACGCCGTCCGGCAAGACCGGCCGCTACTTCTGCTCCACCATCGGTGCCGCGACCGACCTCCAGAGCGAGGACCTGCGCCGCCTCTTCGTGAACGCCTGCTACGACCTCACCGGCCAGAAGGTCCCGGCCAAGGCCGACGTCACCCCGGTCGGTGAGTTCAAGCCGCAGATGTTCGGTTTCAACAAGTTCACCAAGGGCGTGAAGGTCTCCTCCCACGAGCTGAAGTGACCTCGGATATAGGGCGGAGTCCGGTCGCGCTGGACGCGGCCTGAGCCGCCGCGATTGAAGCTCGGTCCGCTCGGGGCAGAATCCCGACGGGCCGAGCGATGACCTTCTCCTCGTCCCGGACCGCCCGCGGTCAGGACGCTTCCGTCCGCCGCTCCAGTTTGCGGCCTTCCGCGGCGAAGTAGACCAGATGGGCCACCCCGACCGCCGCGGGGATCGCCCCGACCGACAGATGCAACAGACCGTGGTTCTTCGGCGAAAGGAACAGCCATGGGCCGATCCCGGTGGCGAGCCACATGAGCCCGGGTTTCCGCCAGGCGGCGATCTCGAGTGTTCCGGCGCCGCGCTCACGGCTCGCGCCGGACCCGATTGCGACGTTGCGTGACGCCTCGTTCCTCGGCGTCCTCTTCGATCCGACCGCCCTGCTCCGGGCGGTCGCGATGATCGCCACCTGCCTCAGCGTCGGCATCGTGGTCGCGGTGGCGACCCGCTCGTCGCGGCCGCGGCGGAGAGCGCGTTGCGGTGGTCCTCCAGCGGGCTCGTGCAGGGCGTGGCCGGGGTCCTCGGCATGGTGGCCGCGTCCTTCGCCGCGGCGGTGAGCGGCCATTCGTGGCTCCGCCGGTCGGCCGGGAAGTGACGATCCGTGCGATCCGCCGGCGCCGGCCTATTTCGTCATGGCCGGCCGCGGACGTGGCTTGTAGAGGGCCAGGACATCGGTCTGGTGCCGCGTGCCGAGCTTCCCGCCGGCATGGCGGTTGCTGCCGAGGGCCGGACTCTCCACGTTCTCCGGGGTCTTGCCGGTCTTCACCTCTTCCACCAGGTCCGCGACGCTCTGGAGGACGCGCGTGGGTTGGTAGACATAGTCGCCCACATCTTCGAACCGCGTGGAACCCGTGAGCACGAGATAGCTGTGGAGCCCCGCTTCGACCGCGCCACGGATGTCGGTCTCCATCGTGTCGCCGACCATCACGACGCGCCCGATCGGGCTGAGCGCGGCTTCGGCGAGCTTCCGGCAGGCGCTGTGGAACATGTATCCGTTCGGCTTGCCGAGATAATAGGCGCGTCGCCCGGTGCTGGCCTCCAGGAAGGCGGCGATCGACCCCGCGCCGGGCCGCGTCTTCTGGCTCGACACCGGGCACCAGTTGTCGGGGTTCGTCGCCAGGAGACGCGCGCCCTTCTCGATCAGCTCGTGCGCCTTGGTCAGCTTCTCCGCGGTGAACGCGCCTTCGCCGACGACGACGTAGTTCGGGCTGATCGCGTCGTTCGCGATCTTGCGCTCGTGCAGCGCCGCCATCAGACCGCCTTCCCCGATGACGAACGCGGTGCAGTTCGGGTGCGTCTCGTCGAGGAAATCGGCCGTGTTCATCGCCGAGGTGTAGAAGTGCCGCGCGGAGAGGCCGGTGACGCCGAGGTGGCGCAACCGCACGGCGAGGTCCTCGGCGGTGGGCGCCGAGTTGTTGGTGAGGAAAAGGAACGGGGTGCCGGTGACCAGCAATGCCGCGACGAATTCGACCGCACCCGGGATGAGGTGGTTCTCGCGGTAGATCACGCCGTCCATGTCGATCAGGTAGCCTGTTTTCATAGTGGGAATCGTTGGGGCCGGGCAAGGGGTGGAGCCTCGGCGGAGTTGCTCGTAGCGGGGCCTTGGGTCCGGCCGCCGGAGCTGGGAACAACCTGCCTCAGCCGGCCGCGGCCGTAAACCCCGGCTTTCTCGGGGACTATTCCGGGAGAACCCTCATCACCGGGCCCGCAGGCGAGGACCGGACTTCGGCTGGATCGCCATTCCGGCCACCTCGCCGATCGGGATCACCGGACGCGGCTGGAAACCGGCCTTCGTCATGTATTCCTGCCACTCGAGACCGTGCTCGGCGATGCGTGGACCGTAACGCAGGTGGGCGACGATATGGGCCGCCTCATGGCACAAGGTCTCCGCCAACAACGTCTCGTTCTCCGGCGCGAGCAGCACGCCGTTCAGCACGATCCGGCCGGAACGCGGATCGCACCGGCCGAGCGCCATTCCGAGGTCATCGGCGAACTGGATATCCGCCTCGCGCGTCAAGCGGGAGAGCCCCCAGACCATGCACCATCGGCCGAAGTCCGCGTGGAGCTTCTCAAGCCGCCGGGCCACGCCCGCGGACGGATCGGTAAGGCTGGCCGGTCGATACATCGGCGGAAAGATCGGCGCGCCGCTTCAGGTGCAGGGTGTGAAACCCTGCCGCAGGCCCGCCCACGGCTCTTCGGTCGAGACATCGACCATCGCCGGCCCCTCGGCATCCACCGGCGACAGGATGGCCAAGAACACCACCGGTTCGCGGAACGGGTTGTAGGTGCCGTGGACCTCGCCCTTCGGGATCAGCAGCATCTCGCCCGGCTTGAGCACGCGGTGCTGGTCCCCGCACCACTGCTCTGCTTGGCCGGAGACGACGTAGATGATCTCCTCGCGGGTGGGATGGTGATGGAAGGGATGGCACCGGCCTGGATCCATGGTGGCGCGCACCATCAACAATCCGGCGCACGGAACGATGTCGGGACGGGAAAGCCACGCGTTCAACGTGAACGGCGACAACTCGGTGATGCTCTCGGCAGCCGTGACGAACCGGCGTTCTGCGATGTCGCTCATATCATCTTTGTCGGGACACTTCTCCAGTGATCTCGCGGCTCCGGACCACGGCCATGACGTCGACGACCGCGAGATCCATTTCCACCCGGTCGAGCCCGGACGACCGCTCTTCGGACCGGGAGAGTGTCGCCCTCTCCGAAGACGGGCTATCCGTGAGCGGGCTTTCCCACGAATGACCGCATCTCCTCCCACTGCCAGAGCATCGCTCCGGGCGTGGCCGGACGCCCGACCTGCCGCCGGACCGGAAACGGCACAGGCTCCGCGGGCCGGTCGATTTGCACGGACGCTAGCTCGACCGCGGATCCACGGTCAAACCCGCCGCGGAGAATGCCCCGTTGCTGCCAACTGTTCGCCGCCCGTAGTTTTCCGCGGTCCTCCCCGCCCATGGCGGCCGACCACGATGACCATCTACACCGCGAAGCTCACCCCGCCCCAGGCGGACGCGCTCGAGAAGATCGTCCGCGGCAGCTACCAGCTCCGCGACGTGCCCTATGCCCGGTTCAGCGGCACCAAGCCGGACCACAACGTCACCTTCTACGAATCGGGCAAGGTCGTCGTGCAAGGCAAGGGCACGAAGGCGTTCGTCGAGTTCGTCCTGGAGCCCGAGGTGATCGGCACGGCCAAGCTCGGCTACGAGGCCGTCCACGACCCTGCGTTGCTCCATCCGCGGCTCGGCGTCGACGAATCGGGCAAGGGCGATTTCTTCGGGCCGCTCTGCGTGGCCGGCGTGTACGTGAACGCCGCGGTGATCGCCGCATGGAAGGACAGCGGCATCCGCGATTCCAAGAGCATCGGCAGCGACGCGCAGATCGCGAAGTTCGCCGGCATCATCCTCGACACGCCGGGCTGCGTGACCTCGGTCGTGCCGATCGGCTGCGAGGCCTACAACCGGATGCACGCCACGACCGGCTCGGTGAACCGCGTGCTCGCCTGGGGCCACGCCCGGGTGATCGAGAACCTGATGCTGCAGCGCGACCGCATGCAGCCACCGCCGATCCGGGCGATCAGCGACCAGTTCGCCCAGGACAAGGCGACGGTGTCGAAAGCTTTGATGAGCCTCGGCCGCGAGATCGAGCTCGTCCAGCGGCACAAGGCGGAGGAGGACATCGCGGTCGCCGCCGCCTCCATCTTGGCGCGGCACGAGTTCGTCGTCCGGCTCAAGGCGCTGGAGAAGCAGTTCGGCGTGGCATTGCCGAAGGGCGCGTCCGCCGCGGTCGAGGCCGCCGGGAGAGATTTCGTCGCGAAGCACGGACCGGAAGCGCTGCCCAAGGTCGCCAAGATGCACTTCCGCACCCGCTACCGCGTGCTCGGCCAAGAAGAGCCGCCGAAGGTGGAGTGGCGGAAGAAGGCGTGATCCGGAACAACGGACCGCATGGACCGGATGCCTAGACCGGCTGGGAGGGCCGGCAACGCGCGTCGGCCGGACGCTCGCCACCGATCGCTCCGGCAAGAATCGGCCGGAAACGGCCTCGAAGAAGCGTGGATCGTCCCGTCCACAGCGGATGACTTGGAACCCGAAACCCGCCCGACGATCTATAGATGCGTCTCGGTCGGCCCGATCGACGTTACCGAGGACGTGACCATCCGCGCTCCGGATCAAGCCACGGGCCCGAGCCGGGACGGTGAGTCCATCCGGATCATCCTTCTTGGCTCAGCAGGAAGTGCGTGAGCGCCACGACGACCAGCGCGTGCCGGATGCGACCCGTCCGGATGAGCCCCGGGATCTCGGCGACCGGCACCAACCGCGTTACGAGGTCCTCGGTCGCATCGAACTCCACCTCGTGGTGCTTCTCGCAGCCTTCGACCAGCAACGTATGGCAGACGTTGGTCTGGATCGCGGGATTGGGATAGATCCAGCCGATCAACCGCGCTCGGTCGCCCTCGTACCCCGTCTCCTCCTTCAGCTCCCTCTGGCCGGCCGCGGCGGGATCGGATTCGTGGGGATCCATCATGCCGCCGGGGATCTCGAGCTCGATCGTGTCCGAACCGTGGCGGAACTGCTCGATCATCACGATGTGGCCGTCGGAAGTGACCGGGACCACGTTCACCCAGTCGACGCACTCGATCGCGAAGAGATCATGCTCGGCGCCGGTGCGAGGATTCGTCTTCCGGTCGGAACGCACGCGGAAGATCCGGTAATCCGCGAGCAGCGTGGACGACAAAGTCTTCCACGGCCGGACCGCGGCCGGCCGCTCGCCTTCGATCGAGGTCCACTCCCCTCCACCCACACCTCCCGCGGCCATCAGTTTCAGCAGATGGGTGAGCGCCTCCTCGTAGGTGCGGCCCTTCGCGGCGGCGAGCTGATGCGCGCGCTTGTCGAGCTGCGCGGCCATCTCGTCCGACTTGGCGGCGGGACAACCGAAGGCGACGAGCGCTTGGGCGAGAGGTCCGAGGTCCAT
>JANNAJ010000050.1:0-14234 GCA_031384285.1 Verrucomicrobiota bacterium | reverse complement strand
CCATCCCGCTGCTTCTCCACGCGGGAGAACACGATGCGGCACTCCAACTCCGCCAGTTCGCCGACCACCAACGGCGCGGACAAGGACCGCAGATGCCGCTCGACTGCGGGGGTGCGACGGGTGTTCTCGAAGAAGACCGCGACGAGGAAGTTGGTGTCGGCGTAATCCATCAACGGTCGCGCCGGGTGAGCTCGATGAACTCCTGTTCGGTGAGGCCCGGCCGGCTCCGCACCCACCGGAAGTGTTCGTCCCAATCGGTCGCGGCCTTCTTGGGTGACGCGGCGGGTCTCCCGGCCTTGATGGTGAGCGGCGTGCGGCCGCGGCTCTGGATGACGACCTCCTCGCCGGCCTCGGCTCGGTTGAGCCATTCGGCGGGGTTGCGCTGGAAGGTGCGGCGTTCCACGGTCGTCATGTCGGACACGTTTGTCGGACAAAGGGGCAGGGTCAACGTCCGATCCTCACGGCACCGGCAGCTCGTCGAAGATCCGTTGCACGATGGATTCGGCGGTCTTCTCGTCGGCGTCTGCCTCGTAGGTGAGGGTCACGCGGTGGCGGAGCACGTCGAGGCCGATGCTCTTGACGTCCTGCGGCGTCACGTAGCCGCGGCCGCGCAGGAACGCGTGGGCCTTGGCGGCGAGCGTGAGCGCGATGGTGGCGCGGGGGCTGGCGCCGAGCTGGATGTACTCCTTGACCTTGATCTTGTAGTGCTCGGGATCGCGCGTCGCGCACACGACGTCGACGATGTAGTCCTTCACCTTGTCGTCGATGTAGAGGTCGTTGATGACCTCCCGGGCCCTGAGGATCTGCTCGGGGGAGACGACGGGCGACACGGTGGGCTGGCCGCTGGTGCGGCCCATCAGGTCGAGGATCTGCCGTTCTTCGTCGCGCGACGGGTAACCGACCTTGAGCTTCAGCATGAAGCGGTCGACCTGCGCCTCGGGGAGCACGTAGGTGCCTTCTTGTTCGATCGGGTTCTGCGTCGCCAGGACGAGGAACGGATCCGGCAGCTTGAAGGTCTGGTCGCCGATGGTGACCTGGCGCTCCTGCATCGATTCGAGCAGCGCGGATTGCACCTTCGCCGGGGCCCGGTTGATCTCGTCGGCCAGCACGAGGTTGGCGAACACCGGTCCGCGCCGCACGGCGAAGGTGCCGGCCTGCGGGTTGAAGATCTGCGTGCCGACGACGTCCGCCGGCAGCATGTCGGGCGTGAACTGGATGCGGCTGAACTTCACGTGGAGCGCGGTCGCGAGCGTCTTCACGGAGAGCGTCTTCGCGAGGCCGGGGACGCCTTCGAGCAGCACGTGGCCGTTGGCGAGCAGACCGATCACGAGGCGCTCGATGAGGTGCTTCTGGCCGACGACGCAGCGGTTGATCTCGGTGAACAGCGGGGGCAGGAAGCCGCCGGCTTCCTGCACGGCGGTGTTGAGGGCGGTGACGGAGTTCATTGTGCGAGCGCGTGTATGCCGACAGACAAGGCGGGCGGCAAGGTGTTCAACCGATCAGCGTCGGAGGCTTCGGCAAAAGCCGAACACCGCAGGGCCGTCCGCCCGATCGGGCCGGGGCGACCCGAGACCTGAGACCTGAGACCTCCACCCGCCTCACATCACTTCGGGCGCCTCGATCCCGAGGCAATCCAATCCTTGGCGGAGCACCTGCGCGGTCAGTCCGCAGAGGATGAGACGCGAGGCACGCGCCGGTTCCTCGGCCTTCAGCACCGGGCAGTGGTCGTAGAAACGCGAGAACAACGTCGCGAGCTCGTAGAGGTAGTTGACCAGGAAGTTCGGCCGGCAGTCGTCCGCAGCGGCCTCGAGCGTGAGACCGAAGTTGAGCAGATGCTTCGCCAGCGCGGATTCGGCGGGCTCCGTCAAGCAGATGGCCGACGGCTGGAGGCCGTGGGGGGAAGCGCCATCCCGCACGACCTTGTTCGCGCGGGTGAACTGGTACTGCACGTAGACGGCCGTGTTGCCGGCCAGCGCGAGCATCTTGTCCCAGGAGAAGACGTAGTCGCTCTGCCGGTTCGACAGCAGGTCCTGGTATTTCACCGCGCCGAGGCCGACCTTGCGGGCGATCTCGCGCTGTGCGGCGAGGTCGAGGTCGGGACGCTTCTCGGCCACGACCTTGAGGGCGCGCTCCTCGGCCTCGTCGAGCAGGTCGGCGAGCTTCACCGTGTCGCCGCTGCGCGTCTTGAAGGGCTTGCCGTCCTCGCCAAGGATCGAGCCGAACCACGCGTGCAGCAGCTTCACCCGGGCCGACGCCCCGGGCTGCCAGCGGTGGAAGACGTGGAACAGTTTGTTGAAGTGCGGTTGCTGCGGGCCGCCGACCACGTAGACGATCTCGTCCGCGCGCCATTCCTTGAGCCGGTGGTCGAGGGTCGCGAGGTCGGTCGTGGCGTAGTTGGACGCGCCGTCGCTCTTCTGCACGAGCAACGGATCGTCCGCCCATTCGCCCTCGCGGTTCTGCACGCGGAGGGGATCCGATTTCGGCGGCAACGTGCCGTCGGAGAAGACCGCGACGGCTCCCTCGCTCACACGGGCGATGCCCTTGGCGACCAGGTCTTCGACGAGGGCCTTGAGCCACGGGTTGTAGAAGCTCTCGCCGAGCGTGTGGTCGAACCGGACGCCGAGCCGGCCGTAGACGGCGTCGAACTGCACCTGCGAGAGGCGGATCATCTCGTGCCAGATCGCGAGGTTCTCCGCGTCGCCGGACTGCAGCTTCACCAGCTCCGCGCGCGCCGCGGCGAGCGTGTCGGGCGTCTCCTTGCAGGCGGTGTTCACCGCCTTGTAGATGCGCTCGAGCTCGCTGATCGGATCCTGTTCCAGCGCGGACCGGTCCATCAGCGTCTTCCAGCCGATGAGCAGCATGCCGAACTGCGTTCCCCAGTCGCCGATGTGGTTGTCGGTGATGACGCGGTGGCCGAGCAGGCGCAGCGTGCGGGCGAGCGAATCGCCGAGGATGGTCGACCGGATGTGCCCGACGTGCATCGGCTTGGCGACGTTCGGCGACGAGAAATCGATGACGACCGTGCGTGCCGTCTCCGGCGTGGCTTTGGCGAAGAACAGGTGTTCTCCGCGCGCGGCCGATGCCATCACGTCGGCCAGCGCTCCGGGCTTGAGTCGGAAGTTCAGGAATCCCGGGCCGGCGATCTCGACCGGTTCGCAGAGATCGGCGACGTCGAGCTTGGCGACCACATCGGTCGCGAGTTGGCGCGGGTTCAGCTTGCGCGCCTTGGCGGCGGCCATGAGCGCGTTGCTCTGATAATCGCCGAACTGGGTGTCGGCCGCCGGGCGAACCAGCACGTTGGAGACATCCGCGTCCGGCAGGACGGCGGTGAGGGCGGCGCGGAGGCGGGATCCTAGGATGAGGTGGAGCACGGCGGGGAAAGAAGGGGCGGGGACCGTCGGGTCGGCGACGGATGCAGCGGGCAGCGGGCCGACCTTCCGCCGCCGGGTCCCTCAGCGCATCGCCGAGAACTGCTCGACGATGGTCATCATCGCCGCGGCGTCTGGCGCGGTCTCGAGGGCCTTCAGGAAATCTTCGCGGCGGAGGACCTTGGCGATGCCGGCGAGGGTGTGCAGGTGCTTCTGGAACTGTCCCTGCGGCACGAGGAACAAAGTGACGAGATGGACCGGCTGGTTGTCCAACGCGTCGAAATCGACCCCGCCCTTGCTGCGGCCGAAGGCGGCGACGACCTCGGTGATCAGGTCGGTGCTCGCGTGCGGGATGCCGATGCCGAAGCCGATGCCGGTGCTCATCGATTGCTCGCGCTTCTTCACCACGGCGGTGACCGCCTCGCGGTTCTCCGGCGTGATCTTTCCGGCGGCGACCAACGCGCCGATGAGCTCGTCGATGGCTTCCCAACGGTTGGTGGCCGAGAGCTCGGGCACGATCTGCCGCGTCGTCAAAATATCGCCAAGGTTCATTCGCTGATCAGAGTCGGACGATTTCGCCGGAAGGGGCGGAAGGGTTCAAGCAGCGAGTTCATCCATCATCGGTCCGTTCTTCCGCGGGTCCCAAGGATGGCGGGCCGGGCGGAGCCGACGCGGGCCCACCGTCGGGGCACCGTTCCGCTGCGGCACGGGCAGGATGGTGCCGTGCGCTCCGCTGCGGCGTCGTGATCCATCACGGCAGTTCGCGGAGGAATCGTCCGGTGTGGCTCGCATCGCAGAGCGCGACGTCCTCCGGCGTTCCGGCGGCCACGAGCCGGCCGCCCCGATCGCCGGCGTCGGGGCCGAGGTCGACCAGCCAGTCGGCGGAGCGGATGACGTCGAGGTTGTGCTCGATCACGAGCACCGTGTGACCGGCGTCGACGAGCCGTTGGAAGACCGCGAGCAAGACCCGCACGTCGTCGAAGTGCAGCCCGGTGGTCGGCTCGTCGAACAAGAACAGCGTCGGCTTCGGCCCTCGGTCGTCCCCGGCCGCGTCGTCGCGGACCAGCCGGGCAGTGGATCCTGCGTCGGCCGCGGATCCCGCGAGGTGGCTCACGAGCTTGAGCCGCTGGGCTTCGCCCCCGCTCAAGGTGTTGATCGGTTGGCCGAGACGCAGGTATCCGAGCCCGACCTCGATGAGGAGCCGGAGCTTCGTGACGGCGCGTTGCGCGGGCCTGGATCCGGGGAACCGCGCCAAGAAGGCCGAGGCGTCCTCGACGGTCGCATCGAGCAGGTCGGCGATCGACCACGCGACGGCCGGGGTCCCGGCAACGAGGTCCGGGAGCGGTTGCGTGGCACCGGCGGGACCGATCTTCACGTCGAGGATGTGCTCGCGGTAGCGGCGGCCGTGGCACTCGGGACAGCGGATGAAGATGTCGCTGAGGAACTGCATCTCGATCTTCTCGAAGCCCGCGCCGCGGCAGCGTCCGCACTGGCCCTTCGCCGAGTTGAAGCTGAAAGCGCTGGCATCGAGGCCACGTTCCCGGGCGGCGTCGGACGCTGCGAAAAGGTCGCGGATGTCCTCGAACGCCCCGATGTACACGGCGGGGTTCGAGCGCGGCGTCCGGCCGAGCGAGGTCTGGTCCACCAGCACGACGGCGCCGATGTGCTCGGTGCCGGTGAGCGTGGCGGCCTGGAGCCCGGCGCGGGCCTCGTCGATGGATTCGCCGTCCATCTCGTCGGCGAGCGCCGCGGAGGTGTCGGCGGCGCTGAGTTTGGAACGGAGCAGCGGCAACAGCACCTCGCGGACAAGAGTGGTCTTGCCCGAGCCGCTGACGCCGCTGACGACCACCAGCCGACCGAGCGGGATCTCGACCGAGAGATCGCGGAGGTTGTGCGCGACGGCGTGGTCGAGCCGGAGCACGGGAGCGGCGCGGCCCGGCCCCGCGGCCCGGCTGGGGCTCGCCAGGGTTTCGGCGCGATAGACGGGAGCCGCCTCGGCGGCGAACGCGTGCGTGTGGTCAATGGCACCGGCAGGCCAGGCCTCGTCCGGTTTCAGAGAGACGCCTTCCAACGCGACCGGACGCCGCTTGGGGACCTCGATCCGACGGGCCCCGCAGAGATAAGCCGCGGTCAACGAGCCCTTTGCCGATGCCAGGTCCCCGGGACTTCCTTGGAACACCACGCGGCCGCCGCTCTCACCGTGCCCCGGCCCGATGTCGACGAGCTGGTCGGCCGCGCGCATGACGCTCGCCTCGTGCTCGACGACGACGACGGTGTTCCCCGCGTCGCGGAGGCGATGGAGGATGCGCACGAGGCGGTCGGTGTCGCGCGGGTGAAGGCCCACGCTCGGTTCGTCGAGCACGAAGAGAGCGTTGACCAACCGCGTGCCCAGGCAGGTGGTGAGGTTCACGCGCTCGGTCTCGCCGCCGCTGAGGGTCCGGGTCGCGCGATCGAGCGTCAGATAACCGAGGCCGACCTCGGCGAGGTAACCGAGGCGCGCCCGGACCTCGCCCAGCACGACCGCGAACGGATCTTTGGAGGATGGCCCGGAGCCCGGGGCCGACCTTTGGCGGACGGCGAGCTCTTCGATGACCGCGAGCGCATCGCGCACCGGCAGCGAGTAGAAGTCGGCGAGCGTCAGCGACCCGCGGCCGGGGACCGCCATCCGGAACTGGAGCGAATCCGGGTTGAACCGCTTCCCGGCGCAGGTCGGGCAGGTGGTGTAACTGCGGTAGCGGGCGAGTAGCACGCGGACGTGCATCTTGTACGCCTTGCTCTCCAGCCAGCGGAAGTAGCCCTTCACGCCGTACCAGAGCTTCGGCCACGAATGGTCCGGGTCGTCCACGATGTAGCCGTCCTCGCCTTCGAGCACCCAGCGCTGGTGCTCGGCGGATAGCTGGTGGAAGGGCACGTGCATGGGCACGCGGGCCTTCTTGGCGGCGCGGACCATGTCGTCCTGGCACTGCTTGCCGGTCTCGGTCTGCCACGGTTTCACGGCGCCTTCGGCGAGCGTCTTCGAGCGGTCGGGCAGGGCGAGCCCGAGGTCGATGGTGATGATCCGGCCGAACCCCTTGCAGGCCGGGCAGGCGCCGACCGGATGGTTGAACGAGAACAGCGCGGGCGTCGGCTCCTTGTGGTCGATGTCGCAGGTCGCGCAGTGGAACCCGGCGGAGAAACACCGCGCGTCGCCCGGCATCGGCCCGCGCAGGGTCAGCTTGCCGTGGCCGAAGAGATAGGCCTGCTCGCAGGCCTCGATGAAGCGGGAGCGGTCCGCCGGGGCGAGCTTCACGCGGTCGGCGACGACGATGAGCCGCGCCGACAGCGGCGGAAGCAGCGCGGCGGCTTCATCCACGCGGACCACCCGGTCGCCGACGAGCACCCGCTGGAACCCCTGCTTCGCCAGCATCGAGAGTTGTTCCGCGACCGGGAGCTTCTCGGACAGAGCCAGGTCGAACGTCACCAGCACATCGGAGACACGGGCATCGGTTCCGCCATGGGCCTTGGACCTCGGGACCGGGATCCGGGGCGCGAGACCGGAGATCTCGGACCACACGACCTGCGGAGGTTCTTTCCGCACGGATCCGCCGCACTTCTGGCAATGGAGCCGTGCGGCGTGCGGCCACAGCACCTTCATGTGGTCGCAGACCTCGGTCATGGTGCCGACGGTGCTGCGGGTGGTGCGGACGGCGTTGCGCTGCTCGATGGCGATGGCGGGCGGGATGTTCTCGATCCGGTCGACCGCCGGCTTGTCCATGCGGTCGAAGAACTGGCGCGCGTAGGGCGTGAACGTCTCGATGTAACGGCGCTGCCCCTCGGCGTAGAGCGTGTCGAAGGCGAGCGAACTCTTGCCCGATCCGCTCAGGCCGGTGATCACGACCAGCTTGCCGAGGGGCAGGTCGAGGTCGAAGCCCTTGAGGTTGTTCTGGCGCACCCCGCGGAGCCGGATGCAGCCGGGGACCGCCGCCGGCTTGGCTGCTGCTGTCTTCTTGGGTTCGCGTGCCATGAGCGGCGGGAAGCTACCGGCGGACTCCGGCGCGTCAACGGAGCGGCGCTGCGAGCCGGCGAGACGAATTGACTCAAAAAGAATGTTGCCGAAGGCGGTGTGGCTGGCGCGAATGCGGCGCCGCCCGAGGAAAAGACTTTGGAGGTCCGGGCGGGCAGGGGACCGGCATCGTCCGGTGGGCACCCGTTCCGGTGTCCGCGGGGACGAGAACGACCGGCGGGGACCGGTGTCCCGGCTCAGAGCTTCGGCTCGAACCCCATCTTGTCCCACCAGGCCTCCAGTTCGTCCGCGCCGAAATCGGCGAGGACGTGGCCGTCCACATCGATGCAAGGGGCCTTGGATTGACCGGTGAGGTCGAGCATCTCGTGGCGGGCCGCCGCGTCTCGGACGACGTCGAGCTTCTCGTAGGCGATCTCATGGTCGTCGAGCCACTCGATGGCTTCGTCGCACCATGGGCAACCCGGTTTGATGAACAGTCGGATGGAAGAAGGGGTCATGGCGTCACTCGGTGATGATCGTGTCGCCGTGCTCATAGGCCGGGGAGCAGCAGCAGAGCAAGCGGAGCGTGTCGGCACCGGTGTTCCAGAGCTTGTGGCGCTTGCCGGGCGGGATGGCGATGGCGTCGCCGGGGCCGACCTCGCGCAGCTCGTCCTCGATGCGCATCCGACCGGTCCCGTGGGTGATGTAGTAGATCTCTTCCGACTTCGCGTGGTAATGCTCGTCGGTCGACTTGCCCGCGGGGAGACGCGCCTCGGCGAGGCTCTGGTTGCGCACGGCCGAGTTGCGGTGCGACAGCAGTTCGCGGATCTCCGAGCTGTCCTTGGTGATGAACGCGGGCTGCGCGTCGAGTTGGATGACGTCCATGTCGGCCGGAGGTTCCGGGAGGCCGTCGCAACCTTCAACGTTGAACCGCGCGCGCCGGCCGGGGAAAGCTCCGCCCATGCAGCATAGTCCCGGTTTCCTGAAGCTCGTCGACGACGCCCTGACCCGTGTCCACGAGGTGAACATAGAACAACTCCGCGAGCGGCTCGCGGCCGATCCCGGCCTGGTGGTCCTCGACGTGCGCGAGGAGAGCGAATGGGCGGCGGGCCACGCCGTGGGCGCGCGACATCTCGGCAAGGGGATCCTCGAACGCGACCTCGAGAAGCGCGTGCCGGACCTCGGCACGGAGATCGTGATGTACTGCGGCGGCGGCTACCGCAGCGCGTTGACCTGCGATGCGGCGCAGAAGATGGGGTACACGCGCGTCTTCTCCCTCGTCGGCGGGCACAAAGCCCTCGTCGCAGCCGGGTGGCCGATGGCGAAGTGATCGGCCGGCCGGATCGTGGTCCTGAACTTCCGGTCCCGGGACGAGAGGCTCGGGAATCGGCGGCCAGGGCCTCCTGAGAAGGGGCGAGGACCGCGAGCCAAGCTCCCGCCGGCCTGCCTGAGTCTGCTTGGCAGACGGTCGGGTCCGCGAGTAGCGTCGCACTGATGGAACACCTCCGGATCTATGTCGACCGCGCCATGCCGGCCGATGCGATGGACCTGTTGCGCGCGGGCACCGTCGGGCATGATCTGGTCTTCCCGGCCAAGCCGGCCGCGTCGGTCCTCGCCCAGGGCGAACGGGACCCGCAGTTCGCCACGGTGGACATCGCTTTCGGGCAACCGGAGACCACGGCCATCGCGGACGCACCGCGCCTTCGGTGGGTCCATGTCAGTTCCGCCGGGATCACCCGCTACGACACGGACGAGTTCCGGGCCCATGCCAAGGGACGCGGACTTTTGGTTTCGAACAGCTCGGCGGTCTACGACGAGGCCTGCGCCGTCCACGTGCTGTGCTTCATGCTGGCGCACGCGCGGATGCTGCCCTTGGGCTTGGCGACCCGCGCGGCGAGCGGCACCGACGCGTGGCGGGCACTCCGGGCGGGGAGCCGGACGCTGCGCGACGAGACCGTGCTCATCGCGGGATATGGCGCCATCGGTCGGCGATTGACGGAGCTGCTGCGTCCGTTCGGCGTCCGGATCATCGCGCATCGGCGTCGGGAGCGCGGCGACGAGGGCGTTCCGGTCGTCGAGGAGGCCGGTCTGGCGGCAGCCTTGGGCACGGCGGACCACGTGGTGGACCTCTTGCCGGAAAGCGTGGAGACGCGGTCGTTCTTCGGCCCCGATCGCTTCGCGGCGTTCAAGGCCGGGGCCGCGTTCTACAACATCGGACGCGGTGCCACGGTGGACCAGGACGCGCTGCTGGAGGCGCTCCGTTCGCGCCGTATCGGCGCGGCATGGCTCGATGTCACCGAGCCGGAGCCGTTGCCGGACGGACATCCGCTCTGGGCGGAGCCGGGCTGCTTCATCACGCCGCACATCGCGGGCGGGCATGCCGACGAGTCGAAGGCCTCGGTCCGGCATTTTGTGCGGAACCTCGCGCACTTCCTCCGCGGCGAACCGTTGATGGATCGCGTGATCTGAAGCGACGTCCGGTGCGCCTCCCGCAGCGGTGTCCTGCCCCGGGATGATGCTCAATCTTCCCGGACGAGCGGCCGGGTGCGGCCGAGGCGGCCCAACCGGACCAGAAAGCCGCAGTCCGCTTCGACGTCGACCTTGTGGTCGGCGAGAAGCCGATCGGCCGCGGCCTGCCGCCAAGCGACGGGAAAAAGGTCCGGGCCGTGCAGCGCACCGATGAACGCCCCGAGCAGTTGCGCGTAGGAATCCGAGTCGTGCCCCCACTCCATGCACAACTGCAGGGCCGCCAACGGATCTTGCTCGGCGAGCGCCAGGCAACTGAAGATGACGGTGAACACCACGTGGGCTTCCCACTTGCTCGACGTCATGAACTCCCGCTCCAAGGTGGCGAACAGGCGGGCCGGATGCCCTTGTGCATCGGCGGCCGACTTGAGCGCGAAATCGAGCCATCGGTCCACCGCGCGTTGCGTCCAGCGGACCTTGCCGTAGCCGAAGGGGTCGGTCCGCCGCATCGAAGCGATCACGGCCTCCCAGGCGGCGCGCGGCGACGTCCGGTCCAGGGGGGTCACCAGGGCGGTGGCGAGAGCGCCGACCAGGGCGGCGTTCATGTCCCGGCCCCAGCCGTTGTCGAAGAACGCGAGATGGTACGCGGCGCGATAGGCTTGTTCCGGACGGCCCGCGAACAAAGCCGCGAGGGGCAGCAGGGCCATCTGGCCGCAACAGGTCGGGAGGCCGTTCCACATCCGCTCAGGAGGCCGCGCCGTCCTCAGGTCCCGTCCGCCCAGCACCCAGCGCGCGGCGAACTGCCATTCTTCCAGCCAGTCGGCGGCGAGCGGGATGTACTCCGGTCGGGCGGTGACGGCGGACGTGCCCGGCCAATCGAGATGGGCCTGGGCCAAGGCCCGGACATCGAACGGCCACCGGTCGTCCTGGTCGGCGCGGCGGAGCCCCAGCAAGAGCACGAGCTTGTGCCGGGTGTCGTCGGTGATGGTCCCGGGCAACGAATCGACGTTCCACTGGCCGTACGATTCCGGCACCGGCCGGAGGTCGTGGTAGCGCCGGAGCCGGAGCCGTGCCGCGGTCGCCGCACGCGCCGGAGCGTCGAGCAGCTCGCCGTCGAGCCAGAGCTTCGGCGCGTCCGGGAGCTGATGGACCTTCTCGGGAGGCTGGAACTCGATCGGGCCGCCCAAGGCGTCGCCCAGGATCGTTCCGTACATCAGCCCCCGCACGCGCGCGGGCAAGCCCGCCGGAGCCGGGGGTGTCTCCGCGAGGACGGTCGGCGCGACCACGCTGGCAGCGGTCGCGGCCTGGAGGAAGGCACGGCGGGAGAAGGTCTTCATGCGATCAGGTGGAGGTGTACCTCCGGATGGAGCACCAATCCGCGGGCCAGGTCGAGCAACCGCGCTCGGCATCCGGAGCCGTGCGGGAGCGGCAACTGGGCATAGCCGATGACGCGGCGCATGATCTCCACGCCTGCCAACTGGAGAACGAGGCGCAGGTCGGACGCGACGGGCGACCGATATCGGCCGAAGAAATCTACCGGATCCGCCGCGGCCGGCCCGGCCATCAGGAGGTGGGCGAGGAAAACGGCGACATCGATCTCGGACCGGCCGAAGAAGCAGAACTCCGGGTCGATCACCCGCGGACCTCCGGGCGTGCGCACGAGGCTGCCCGGAAAGAAATCGCCATGCAGCAGGCATGGACCGTCGGCGAGATAGACATCGCGACCGAGGCGCGCGACTTCCGCGACGAAGGCCGGATCACCCTTCAAACGGGCCGCGGCGACTTGGAGGCCCGGTTCCACCGCGTCGAGATCCAGGCCGTTCTCCGCGTCGAGCGGGATGCGGAAGATGTGGGCGTGGTTGATTTCCCGCATCTCGCGGTTCGGGATCGATGGTCGCGCCTCCGTCGTGGCGAACGCGGCGTGCAAGCAGGACAGATAGTCCGCCAAGGCCCGGAGATCCGCGGCGCCGATGATCCCGCCGCGGTAGATGTCCGTGTGGTCGCCGGCCGTGCCCAGGTCTTCCAGGACCAGCACCCGGGCGCCCGGATCGCCGGCCAGCAACCGGGGCATCATGGATGCGACTCCGGGCACGGCGCGGACAAGCTCGTAGAACTCCATCTCGCGGCAAGCTCGGTCCCAAGGCGCGGTGAACTGCGGGTACTTCTCCACCCACGGCCGCGACTGCTTCACGACCACGCTGCGCCGGTCGGTCGTCGCCCGGACGGTGCAGTTCATGTTGCCCTCGCCGGCCTTGGCCGCGGCGACGAGACGTTCCCCTTGGCTGAACACTCCCAGTCGGACGAGATGCGCCTCGAGCCCGCCAAGATCCACGGCATCGAGGTAGAACAGACCGGGATGGGCGCGCCGGAACTGGTCGGGACTCATGGCGTCTCCTGTCCGTCCGGAGGGGGCTCGCGGTCCAAGGGTGGCCGCCGCAGCGTCGGGAAGTCCGCGCCGGTGACCAGAGCGAGGGGGATACGCACGGCGGAAACCTAGGTGATCGGCCGGTCGGAGCAACGTGGATCCATCCCGTCCACCGCGTGCCGGATGCTCCTGCCGTCCGTCATCTCCCCGGGACGAGAGCGTTGAAGGCGCCGCTGAGGACCAACCGGAAGAGGAGCGGCGTGAGGTCGGCCACGGAACGGACGTTCCGGAGCTTCTCGTCGCGGAGCCCGAGCACGATCGTGTTCGTCCGGGCCGGCGGACGCAGATCGATGGACGTCAGCTTTCCCAGCGAGACGGTGAGCTCATCGATGCCACCGAATCGGGCCGTTGTTCCGGAGCCCTTCGCCTTCTCTCGCTTCTGGAGCTCTTCCAGGTTCCAGCCGAGCGAATGGATGTTCGTGCGGCCTTGGGCATCGACCACGATGGAGACCTCGGCCAGGTCGATGCGGGCCTTCTTGAAGCGGACCGCATCGGTCGCCGCGGAAGACGGATCGGATTCCAGATAAAGCTCCGGCAGGTCGAGCAACGGCGTGCCGCCGAAGCCGGGCGGGTTCCCGACCACGAGGCCCGAGATCCGCAAGGTCCCCCGGTTCATGCCGTACTCCACGCTGCCGATCCGGACCTCCGAACCGGTCAGCTTGCCCAGCGCCTTCTGCATCACCTGCTTGGCGATCCAGTCGAAACACAGCGCGAAAACCAGGACCAGGGCGAGGACGAGCCCCAGCAGGCCGGCGAGCACCTTCACGAGCGTCTTCACAGCACGATGTCTTCGGGGCGCACCTCCAGGCATTCGTCCTGGTCTTCCCACACCGCGGCGGGATGGTGCTCCAGCAACAGGGGGACGAGGTCGTGGGCGGCGTCGGCGAGGAGTTTCTCGGCGTCCTGCGCCGCCTTCTCGTAGGCGCCGTCGTAGTCCTTCACCTTCTTGCGGCGCTTTTCGTCCCAGTGCGCGACGGCATGGACGGGCTGATAGGCCTCGGCCCATCCGCGGAACTTGGTCTGCAGGTCTTCCGGCAGGTCGTCGAACGGGATGCAGGACTCCCCGCAATGTTGGCAGATCAACCCGCTTTCGCCGATATCGCGGGTGAAGAGCGGCAGGACCGGCGCGCGGCAGCAAGAGGCTTCCTGGTAGCCGGCGGGGATGTTGACGAGCCGCTTGAGCCAGACCTGACGGTCGTGGGCGAGCTGGGCCGCGAGCCGGTAGGCGCCGACGAGCGGATGCGAGAGCCGCCACGCGCGGCCGTTGAGCTGGCCGAGCGTCTGCGCGCACCAACGCGCCAAGGTCAGGTCGTCGAACTCGCGGAACGAGCGGGCGTATTCCTTCCAGAGACGGTCGAGCGGAGTGTCTTCCTTCGGCTCAGACATGTTTTTGCGCGGCCATCGATTCCATCTATTTGCCGTTAGGGTGTTTAGAGAAGGCGAAGACTGACGGATAGCCAGTTTTGGTCACAAGTCGGTCACAAGCTTTCTGGTTGGTTGAAGCTGGTCGAGAACAGGGAAACAGGCAACAGCGAAGAAAAACGAATCTGTTATTTATTGTGCCATTGCGTAGGACAGAAACAATGTGATAGAGTACTTTCTTATGAAGAAAATAAAACTGATTAGAAAAACATTCCCCAGAGTTACCAAATACGCCGACCGCGGCAAAGTTATATTTATGGTTGACTGCCGTTCCCGTCATCACGGCATGGATACACAATTTAAGCGAACTTCGGAAGTCGCGGCCTTGCAACTTTCGGATGAGATTAGAATTAAGTTGTCTACCAACGGGTCGATTGGCCTCCGCGTAAAATCGGATTCCGAGAATATCCGTTTGAGAAACTTGGAAAATGGGCTACCTCCCGGCGTCACCATTGAATCGGTACTTAATCGGTTCAAGGAAGAGCAGGCGAAACAAGCATTGATTGCCTATCCCGAAATTGAGCCCCTAGTCGATGAATGGTTCTTTTACAAGGCAGAGAACAAATTGAAG
>JANNAJ010000380.1:0-2472 GCA_031384285.1 Verrucomicrobiota bacterium | reverse complement strand
TTGGGATAGGCGAAGGACCGCCGGCGTTCAACCGCAGAGCCGCGAAAAGAGAGGGTCGGGACGGGGTGTTTCACCCGAGCCGAACCGGGTTCCGTGAGCCGAGGATGGGGCAGGGGATTTCGGGTTGGCATGATGCCGTCTCCTCCGCATTGTCGGGTGAGTCGCCCCGACATCTCCTCATCGTCCCATGCCTTTTCTCTCGTCGTACCGTCGTCTCCCGCTCATCGCGGCCCTTGCCTCCCTCGTGCTTCTCCCCGCCCTCCGCGGGGCGGTCCATCTTCCTCCCGGGTTCGCGGTGGAGATCGTCGCCGATTCGACCGCGGTCTCTGAACCGATCGACCTGACTTTCTCGCCGGACGGGGCCGCTTGGGTCACCGGCCGTGCCGGGGACCTGTGGCGTGTCGACCCCGCTTCGCGCACCACGCGGCGGGTGGGCGGAGTGGACACCGATGTCAGCGGCGACCGCGGCCTGCACGGGGTCGCATTGCATCCGGAGTTCCCCAAGACTCCCCACGTTTTTCTCGCCTATCATCTGACCAACCATGTCGAAGGGAAGTACCGCTCGCGCATCGCCCGTTGGACGGTCGCGGGCAAAGGGGACAGCACCACCTTGGAGCCTTCGAGCGAGAAGAGCCTGGTCGAATGGGACGGGGACCAGGCCGGTCAGCACGTCGGAGGCGGTCTTTTGGCGCATCCCACCGAACGGGTCCTCTACGCGACCACCGGCGAGAACAACCAGAACGCCAATCTCCTGAAGTACTGCGATGATCCGGAGAACAAGGCGCAATCGCTGCACGATCTCCGCGGGAAGGTGCTTCGCATGGGGTTCGACGGCTCGGTTCCCCGGGACAATCCGAACGCGGGCAATCCCGGTCCGCTCGGACTGATCTACACGCGCGGACACCGCCAACCATGGTCGCTCAGTTTCGACCCCAAGGTCGGCGTCCTTCTCGCCGAGAACGGCGGTGATCTCGCCGATGACCACGACGAGGTGAACCGGCTTGTTCCCGGCGGGAACTACGGATGGCCGAAGGTGTTTGGCGATGGTTGGCTGACTTCCTCCCGGACCAACCGCGTGGAGGGGTTCACCTCGCCATGGTTCAATTACCGCCGGAACACGGGAGCTTCCTGCACCGGGGCGGTCATCTATCGGTCCTCTTCCAAGTCCGCGGCCTATCCTTCGCGCTACCAAGGAGGACTTTTCTACGCCGATTTCGGGCGCAAGACGATCCGCTATGCCGCGGTCGATCCGAAGAGCGGCCGACCGGGTGAGAGCGAGGCGTTCCTGCAGGGACTCACCGCAGGTCTAGTGGCCCTCCGCGCAGGACCCGATGGAGCTTTGTACTTCATCACCCACGGCGGCGCCACCAAGGCCTCCACCAACGACGCGATCGTGCGTATCGTCTGGAAACCCTGAGCGCGGGGCCCGCAAGTGCCGCGGGGGCACCCCGCTTCTGCAAGACGCGTCCTCGGACGCTCCTCGACAAGAGGGGGCGGACGGAGGCCGGCTGATCTGGATCGGTTGGACTTCTCGCCGACCAGACACCCAGGTCGGCGGCTTCCTTCCGAGACCGAGGTGAGGTTGCTTCGATTTCGCGTGCCGGAACCGAAGGACGGTGTCACGCGCCGACGTGTGGAGGGGCACTCGAATTGGTCTGTAAGACGAAGGCTTGGTGGTCGACCGGTCAGGCAGCCTGGACTCCCGCCGCGTGCTCGGATAAGACATACCGCTCCAGCGACTGGCGTGAGCGGGTAGGATGGCGTCCATGCCGGATGTAAGCGGCCATGGACGACTCGGTCACGAACCACTGCACCGGTCTTTCGATCTCCGCTTTTTCGTAGCCAGGACGGTGCGGCCGCCGGCCGCACCTATTCTTGCGTATCCTGCCTCAATTGCCTCGCGGATGGCATCTTAACGGCCGTATGGCATGCGGTATAAAAAGCTGTCCCTCCTTGTCCGGCTCGCTGCCGGCTTCTTGTACTTGGCCCGGCTCAACGGCCAATCCCCCCCGGCGCGGGCATCATCGCCGTCGGAGCGTTGCTCATCGCGTTCAAGTAGCGGCGACGCCGGCGGAAGACCGCGAGACCCCGGTGAACCACCAGAGGTATCTCGTCGACCCGTCGCAACGTGTGTCCCGGCACGAGTTCCGAGCGCCGCCGCCGTTTCGGTCTCCACAAAGACTGTGGCTGACAAGCCGGTCCGAAGGACTCCCGCGTTTGCCGAGGCCCGACGCTCCCGACCGCCTTGGATGCAAGTAGTTTGCGGGATCTATCCGCAGTTCTAGAAAAGCGGTGATGCCACGACGTGCTCCGTCCCCGCGACACAGCGACCTCAAAAGGCCCTGTTCGGGTAACACCGAATGGCAGATGCGCGGCTTTCCATTCTAAGTTGCATCTCAAGGGAGATATTGCCTCTCCCGAACGAAACCAGAACATGAAACGACATTTCCAGATCATCACGAGCGCCGCCGC
>JANNAJ010000322.1:0-2336 GCA_031384285.1 Verrucomicrobiota bacterium | reverse complement strand
GGCCGCGCGCGAGCGCGGCCCTACCGCTTTCTTCAGCGCAGCTTCTTCACCAGCACCTTCGAGTTGCGGCCGCTGGCGTCGTAGCGCTCCCGGCGGGCGGGCGGCAGGTCCTCCGGCGTGCCTTCGCTGAAGCCCGCCTTGCTCTGGAACCAGGTGAACGCCTGCGTGGAGAGCGTGACCAGCTCGGTCAACCCTTGCTCGCGCGCCTTGGCCTCGACGAACTGCACGAGCTTGCCTCCGATGCCCTGGTTCTCGTGCGACGGGTTCACGAACAGGAACGCCAGCTCGCCCTTCTTCTGCTCCGGGTAGGTGTGGAGCGCGACGCAGGCGACCGGGTTCTTGTCGATCTCGAAGAGGTGGTAGTCGCCGATCTGCCGCTCGATCGCGGCGCGCGTGCGCTTCACCAGCTCGGCGCTGGCGACGGAGTTCTTGGTCAGGATCAGCAGGCTGCGGATGTCCTTCTTCAGCGCGCGGCGGATCTGCTGGTATTCGTTGGCGTACACCATCGTGCCGACGCCCTCGTTGGAGAAGACCTCGGCGAGCAGTCCTTCGTCGACGCGGCCGCTGATGATGTGGACGCGCGGGACGCCGGATTCGCACGCGGACACCGCGAAGCGCGCCTTCGAGAGGAGTTCGGCCGGGAGCTCGCCGGGATGCTGAGCGATGACCTGCTTGAGGTCGCTCACCGCGACCTGCCGGAGCATCTTGTCCTGCCGGGTGAGGCCTTCGCGCGAGGTGATATAGATCAGCTTGGTCGCGCGGAGCTGTTCGGCGAGGGCGCAGGCGATGGCGTCGGAGTTCACCCGGTACGTCTTGCCGTCGCCGTCGAACCCGAGCGGCGGCACGACGGGCACGATGCCCTGCGCGACCAGCGACTGGAGGAACTCGACGTCCACGCGCTCGACCTTGCCGGTGAACTGGTGGTCCACCCCGCCGATGATGCCGAGCGGATGCGCGATCACCGCGTTGGTGGACACCGCGCGGAGGTCGTTCGCCGCCAGGCCCTCGAGGATCTCGTGCGTGAGCCGGTTCGCCGCGGTGAGCGCCAGCTTCAGCGTGCCCGCGTCGGTGATGCCGGCGCCGTCGAGGTTCGATGGCACCACGCCGGACTCCGCCCCGAGCGATCGGATCTGCTCCGCTGCTCCGTGGACGAGCACGATCCGGATGCTCAGCGAGCGCAGGACAGCGAGGTCCAGCAGCAGGTTGGGGAAGTTGTCGTCGGTGACGATCGCGCCGTCGATGGCGACGACGAACGTCTTCTCACGGAAACGCGGGATGTAGCGGAGGATCCCGCGGAGATCGGTTGGCTTCACTTCTGGATTTCCTTCGGCACGACGGGGCGAAGTGGTAAAGCCCGCCCGGCACGTTGCAACACCGGACTTGCGCCGGGGCCCGGCCCGTTCATTTGGCGAACTCGACGCACCGGGTCTCGCGGACCACCGTGATGCGGATCTGGCCGGGATACAGCAGCTCCTCCTCGATCCGGCGCGCGAGCTGGCGGGCCATCAGGAGCGACCCGCTGTCATCGACCTGCTCGGGCCTCACGATGACCCGCAGCTCGCGTCCGGCCTGCACGGCGAAGGCTTTCTCGACCCCTTCGAAGCTCAACGCGATCTGCTCCAGGTTCTCGAGGCGTTTGATGTAGGTCGTCATGCTCTCGCTGCGGGAGCCCGGCCGGGACGCGCTGATCGCGTCGGCGGCGGCGACCAGGATCCCGAGCAGGTTCTCGTGCGGGACCTCCTGGTGGTGGCTGGCCACGCCGTTGAGGATGTCGGGGGCCTCGCCATGCCGTTTTAGGAAGTCCGAGCCGACGATGGCGTGCGGTCCCTCGATCTCGTGCGTCATCGCCTTGCCGATGTCGTGGAGCAGACCGGCGCGCTTGGCGGCCTGGATGTCGGCGCCGAGCTCGGCGGCCATCAGGCCGCACAGGTGGGCCACCTCGACGGAATGCTCCAGCACGTTCTGGGAGTAGCTGTGGCGGAAGCGCAGTTTGCCGAGCGTCTTCGCGACCTCGGGATGCACCGGCGAGAGCCCGGAGCGGAACACGGCGTCCTCGCCCGTGCGATGGACGAAGGCGTCCATCTCGGCCGTGACCGCGGCCACGACCTCCTCGATGCGGGTCGGATGGATCCGTCCGTCGAGGATCAGGCGCTCCATGGCTTGCCGGGCGACCTCGCGACGGACCGGGTCGAACCCGGAGAGCACGACGGCGTTCGGGGTGTCGTCCACGAGCACGGTGACGCCGGTCGCGGGCGCCAAAGCGCGGGTGTTGAGGACCTGGCCGCCCGTTATGCGGGCCAACAATTGGGGGCCCGTGAGGGCCACCGGGGCCGGGG
>JANNAJ010000294.1:0-2722 GCA_031384285.1 Verrucomicrobiota bacterium | reverse complement strand
CGGATCTCTTCCCGTGCCCGCGTCTGCGCGCTCTGGGCGCTGTTGCTCGTCTGGGACGATGGCCCGGCCGCCACGGCCGAGCCGACGGCGGGGCTGGTTCCGCTCCACCGCGCGCCGACGGCGGAGGGCGGGCCGCCCTTCGTGGTCGGGCCTGCAGCCGGCGCGGTCGCGGTGTTCCGGGCGGTGGTCGGCCAGGATTGGCGACCGGGGCTGGTGCCGTTGTTCACGGTGGAGAAGGAAGGCCGGCACGAGCTGCGCCGGTTGCCCGGCCGGGGACAGGAGAACTTCTCCGAGCCGCTGTTCTTCGCCCTGCCGCCGGAGGACGAACCCGGAGCCGCGCACCTCGCCGGCCGGTGGGAGCTGGCGGCCACGCGCGACGACGGCTCGAAGGTGCGCGTGGCGGTGGAGCTGGCCTGTGAAGGCGAACGGGTCGCCGGGCGCTTCGACCAGCTCACGGATTACCGCTTCGCCTCCATCACTGCCGGCTCGTTCCGCACGAACCGCCTCGAACTGCGCGTCGAGCATGTGGCCGATGCCTATGTGCTCGCCGCGGATTGGCATGACGGACGTTGGCGCGGGCGCTGGCGACGGGCGGACGACACGGAGGGCGGAGAGCTGGAGTTGTGGCGGCGCCTCAGCCCCGCCGTGCTGCCTGTCGGCTTGGGATCCGTCGCGCTCCACGAATGCCGCCGGTCCGGTGACGATAAGCATCGGTATCTGTTGGCGAGCGAACCGTTGCCGCCGGGCTGGGAACGCGCGGTGCGTCCCTTGTGCCGTGTCTGGCCAGCGGCCGCGGCACCAGGGCGATGAAATCGTCCCAAAGTTCGCCGCTGCCGTGCTAGGCCGGCCCAAGGCGGCGGCTAACCTCTCCACCGTCTCCACCGTTGGATCACCCATGAAGTCCGTCCCCATCCTGCTCATCGCCCTGCTGGTGAACGTCGCGGCGTCCGCCGGGTCGCTCGCCGGCCACAAGCTGCTCGTCACGTCCGTACGCACGGGCGACACCGAGGTCTTCGTCGCCGATCCCGAGACGGGCGACATGACCAATCTCTCCCGTTCGCCGAAGTCGGAGGACCGTTATCCCTGCTGGTCGCCCGACGCCAAGCACGTGGTCTTCATGAGCGACCGCCAGTATTCGACCAACCTCTGGGTGATGGACGCCGACGGCTCGCACGTCCGACGTCTGCTCACCTCGCCCAAGGTCTGCTACATGCCGAGCTGGCAGAAGACGCCGCGCGGCGAACGCATCGTCTTCGGCATGCACGGCGACAAGCCGGAGATGGCGAGCATCCGGCCCGACGGCAGCGACCTGCGCATGCTGGGCGAAGGCCACGACCCGACGCTGTCGCCCGACGGCAAGCGCATCACCTACACCGGCCATCCGCCCGAAGGCGGCGTGACGGTCTATGTGATGGACTGGGACGGCTCCGGCAAACGGCGGGTCGTGCAGACCACGAGCAAGGTCGGCGCGACCTTCCCGAACTGGTCGCCGGATTCGCGGCAGATCGTCTACTCGTTCCCGGTCGGCGACGCGCTGGAGCTCTTCATCATCGGTGCCGACGGCGCCGGCCAGCGCCAGCTCACGGCCATCGGCGGCACGAGCATCTGCACCCCGAGCGCGTGGTCGCCGGACGGGAAGTGGATCTCCTTCCGCCGGACCGACGAACGCTACTGGAGCAATCCGGAGCGGATGGTGAAGATCTATTCCGAGAAGCCCGCCGACAAACGTCCCGTCTGGGTCGTCCGCCCGGACGGTTCCGACGCCGTGCTGATCGAACCGTTGCGCTTCCAGATGGCCATCGACGGCAGCCGCGCCAGCTGGAAGCCGGTGCGGTGAACGCCAGGGCGGTGCGCGTTTCGTTCAAGCGATGCGACCGTCCGTCCTATCGGTCGCCGGGCCGCCGTCGATAGCGTGCCCCGACCCGATTGAAAGGCTGCCCGCGTCGATGACCGGAAGGTCTGTCTCCTCCTCAACAAAATCAGAATGACCACGATCACCCTCGTCGGCGCCGGCGGCAAGATGGGCTGCCGGTTGACCGATAATTTCCTCAAGACCGGCTACCGGCTCCACTATCTCGAGGTCTCCCCCAAGGGCATCGAGAACCTGATGCAGCGCGGTGTCACGCTTTCCGATCAGGCGACGGCGGTGCCCCGATCGGACGTCGTCATCCTCGCCGTGCCCGACGTCGCCATCGGCGCCGTGGCCCGTGAGGTGGTGCCGCTGATGAAGCCGGGCGCGCTCCTGATGACGCTCGATCCCGCCGCGCCCTTGGACAACCAGCTCCCGCACCGCGAGGACATCGGCTGCGTGATCGCGCATCCCTGCCATCCGAGCGTGTTCAACTGGGAGCCGACGGAGGCCGCGTTCCGCGACTTCTACGGCGGCATCACGGCCAAGCAAGGCATCGTGGTCGCGCTGATGTGGGGCGGGGAGAGCTACTATCAGCTCGGCCTCGAAGTGTCCGAAGACATGTATGCGCCCATCAGCCGCGCGCATCGCGTGACGCTCGAGCAGATGGCGATGTTGGAGCCGGCCCTGGTGGAGACGCTCGCGCAGACCTGCATGGAGGTCGTGAAGGAAGGCCACGACCGCCTCGTGGCCGCCGGCGTGCCGAAGGACGCGGTGCGCGACTTCGTCCTCGGGCACCTGCGCATCCAGATCGCGGTGTTGTTCGGCGAGACGAACGGCACCTTCTCCGACGCCGCCTACAAGATCAGCAAG
>JANNAJ010000293.1:0-2096 GCA_031384285.1 Verrucomicrobiota bacterium | reverse complement strand
ACTGGCTCGCCGACAACGCGATCAACGTACCCCGGTAGTAGATCTGCGTCGTCACGTCGTACTGCACCCCCGTCAACGACGTCAACCCGCCGAACCCGTTGTACTGCGCCACGTTCCACGTCGCGTTGATCGTCGGCGCCGACCCCAACGGGCTCGCCGTCAACGCGTACGTCTGCGAGAAGTTCTGCACGATCGTCGCGCCTCGCGCGCTCGTCGCCAGCGCAAGACCCGAGGCCGCAAGAAGCAGCTTCCGTCCGGTGTTGTTGTTTCTCAATGCCACGAAGATGAAGGTTCGAAGAATCGATGCCGTGACTGCGCACACCTCAATCCAACCGTCCAGATATTGGATGTATGCTGTGGAATCAGTCAAACTTCTTACGTCGGCGGGTGGGAGGCCATATTTAGGTATGCTGCTTAAGATGTCGCTGGACCGGTTCGCCGGGAATAGGGAGCAGCGTACGATTCTTATCGGATCTGGCCGTGTTTTTCCGCGGTTGTCGGCTGCTCGGGACGTCTTGGGCGATGTCCACGTGCAGAGGGGGGCGGACTTCGTCAGGCCCGGCGGGGCCGGATCAGCGCTCGCGAAAGACCAACGTCTGGAAATCCCGCGCGCTCCGGCGCTGGATCAGGGCGACGTAGTGCCGCTTGGCCCGTCCGTAGGCCGCCTCGATGCGGATCTCGAAGGTGGTGCTGATCGTGATGAAGCGCGGCGGAGCTGGAGCCGCGCCACCGGGGGCCGCGGCAGGTCCCATCAGGCGGTTGATGTCGCCGGGGTTCCGGGCGGGCTCGTCGTCCCCGGTGCCGTCCGCGCCGTCGGGACCGGCCCGCGCCTGCACGATCTGGCGGGCCATGATGCGGTCGCCGCGGAAGGCCATCGTCAACACGGGCAGCGAAGCGGTGTTGATGTTGATCTGGCCGGCCGAGATGGCGCAGAACAGGTCGACCAGCCCGGCGGAGACGACGTCGACGTCGTTGTGCCGGAGCCGGTCGATGCCGCGCAAGGGGCCGTGGTCGGACGGTTGTCCGAAGAACAGCTCCGGCGTGATCCCCCGGACCTTGAGCAGCTCGCCGATGTCGTCGATGGGGCCGTTCTTGGCGCGGTTGGGCGGGTCGAGGTTGAGGTAGAAGTCGGTGCTCTCCGCGCCGCCGCCGGCGGTGGGGCGGTCGTCGCGGTCGCGCCAATCGGTCAGGGCCGCGTTGATCTGGGCGGCTTCCGAGGCCCCGGCCCCGGCCATGCCCAGACCGGCCTCCAACGCGAGGGGGTCGGCCTGGTTGATGTTGAGCTTGCGCTCCTGGTCGACGATCTCGATCGAGAGATGGCCTTCGCCGACGGTGATGTCCTTGAGCGAGATCCCTTCGAACGGGTCCTCCATGAGGTCGCCGATGCGGTTGCCGTTGCCGCCGGGTCCGCCGGCCCAGAACTGGTTGAGCCCGTTGTAGCCTTGTTCGCCCGGGATGCGCTGCTGCTCGGCGAGGACCCACTTGGCGAACTCGACGCCGGAGAGGCCCAGCCATTCCAGCTCGCCGCTGGCGGAGGTGTTGGTCGCCAGCTTGGTCTCGACCTTCATCGAATAGGCGAGGATCCCGGCCGCGATCCCCATCGCGAGCACCATCAGCATCACGATGATGAGCGCGATGCCGCGGCGATGGCCGACCGGATGATGGGGATGGGAGAGGCGCATCTGGGTCCGGTCCTTCAGCGGGGCGGAGCGCCCGCGGCCCCGACCGCGCTCGAGGGGATGCGCACGACGCGCGACACCAGCTCGGCCGGGCGCTTGGAATAGCGGCCCTGCGAACCGAAGCCCAAGGTCACGCGGACGACCTGCGGCAGCTGGTTGGTGGACAGCCATTCCGGGATGTACTCGCCGCGGCGGCCGTCCCAGAACTCGAGCTGGAAGACGCTCACTTCCTTGGCCAGCACGATGGGATACGACTCGAAATCCCGGTCGTCGGGCGCGAGCAGCGAGTTCTGCCGGAGGACCAGCTGGTTGTCCTGGTCCACGACGAAGGTCACCCGGCGCAGGCGCTCGCCGCGGAAGTAGCCGTTGCCCGGGAACGATCCGCTGAGGCTCGTGGCGATGCTCAGCGCGGCGAAC
>JANNAJ010000284.1:0-3331 GCA_031384285.1 Verrucomicrobiota bacterium | reverse complement strand
CGACGGGCCGCGGCACCTGCCTCGTACCAAGTCGGGGTGATCTCTTTTCGGGCCGTTGGCGAGTTGCCCCCGCAACCCGATCGGCTTGCAGGGCAAGCCGCCCACAACGTGAAGCCGAGTTCTGCCGGTATCCACCAAGAGTCGGTAAAAGAACAGAGAAGAGGGATTCCTCACGTCGTCTCCTGCGAGGTCCCTGGGTCGGAAGATGGGCCGCCTGCCCCTATGGCACCACCACGGCCGTCCGGCGATACCGGGCGGGTCCTCCTGTCCTTCGGCGTCCGCCCGCTTCCGGCGGGGCTACCGGCACCGATAATCGCTCGGGTTCCGGAGACGGTCGAGGCGTTCGGCTTCCGCGGCCTTCAGCTCCCGCGCGGTCCCGGGCACCGACGAAGTCCGGTCGCCAGGAGCGGCCGGAAGTGTCGTCGATGGACCGGATGCGCGCAGGCGTCGCAAGAAAGCCCCCCAAAGGGCGCTGGATCGTCTTATCAGCGATCGGAACATGGCTTCAGAGGAGAGAGAAAAGAAGGGCCGGGCGGTGGCATCCGTCGGAGGGCGCGGATCAATGGGCCGGCGGTGTCCGGTGGCACTCGACGATGCCGGAGGCGATGGCGTAGCGCGTCAGGCCGGCGGTGTCGTGCACGCCGATCTTGAGCATGAGGTGCTCGCGATGCTTCTCGACGGTCTTGATGCCGATGCCCAGCTCGACGGCGACCTCTTTGTTGGCCTTGCTCTCCGCGATCAGCTGCAGGACCTCCATCTCGCGCGAGGTCAGGCCGGCCGATTTCTTCTTCGGCAGGACCGGGCGCCCTGAGGAGCGTTCGGCGAGGATCCGGCGGACGATCGCGGGGGCGAAGATGAGGCTACCTTTGTGGATGTCGCGGATCGAGCGGGACAACACGGTGGCGGACGACTGCTTGAACAGGAACCCGGATGCGCCGGCGTCGATGGCTTCTTCCACGTACGCGGAGTCGGAGTGCGCCGAAAGCATCAGGACCTTGGTGAGCGGGCATGCCTTGCGGATCTGGCGGGTGGCTTCCAAGCCGTTCAGCAGCGGCATCGCGATGTCCATCACGACGACGTCCGGCAGGAGCTTCGCCGCCATCGCCACCGCTTGGCGTCCGGTGGGAGCCTCGCCGACGACCTCGATGTCGGTCTCGCCATCGAGAAGTTTCCGGAAGCCTTCCCGGACGATGGTGTGGTCGTCCGCGAGCAGGATGGTGATGGATCTCATGAAAGGGATGGCACCGGCAGGCCGGTGCGGGGCGACGGGCGACGGGCGGATCCGGCGCGGATGGGCACGCGCACCTGGATGGTGGTGCCTTTGCCGGGTTCGGAGACGACGCTGAACTGTCCGTCCACGCAGGAGGCCCGCTCGGCCATGCTCAGCAGGCCGAATCCATGTCGCTTCTCCGTGCCCTCCTTGCGCTTCGCCGGGCCGAACCCGACCCCGTCGTCGCGCACCGTCAGGATGGCCGACGCTCCACGGCGCTCCAGGAGGATGCGCACGGTGCGGGCGCGGGAGTGCTCCGCGATGTTCTTCAGGGCCTCTTGCGCGATGCGGTAGCAGGCCAACGCCGTGTCCGCGGGAAGCTTGGCGGTCAACGGGCGGCAGGTGACCTCCACGGCGATGCCCGTCCGATCGGCGAACCCGGCGCCCTCGCTGCGCAGCACGGCCGGGAGCCCGACGTGGTGCAGGGCACCGGGCTGGAGGTCCCGCGCGATCCGTTCCACTTCCTCGGCCGCCTTCGCGACGAGGTCGCGCAGCTCGACGGCTTGCTGGTTGGCGACCGCGTCGCCGGGCGCCACGTGGTCGGCCAAGGTCTGGCTCCGGACCATGAGCGCGCACAGCAGTTGGGTGACGTTGCCGTGGAGCTCCACGGCGACGCGGCGACGCTCGGATTCCTGCGCCTGCACGGAGCGGTGGGCGAGCTCGCGCAGGAGCGCCTCGGTCCGGTGTGCCTCGGTCATGTCGGTCACCACCATCGCGACGCTCAGGGCCGACCGGCTTCCGGTGGCCAAGGGCCGGACGGAGATGAGCACGGGGAGGGTCGATCCGTCGGATGCGTGCAAGGACAGCTGTACTCGGGACCCCGCCTGGCCGGCGTGCTTCAGCATCGCACGGAGGGGCGCGCGGTCCTCGACCGCGAGGAACTCGCGGAAGGATGCGCCGATCACTTGTTCCAACGGGCGACGCACCATCCGGGCGAAGCATCGGTTGGCGTACAGGACCAGCTTGTCCGTCGTCAGGGTGAGAGCGCCCTCGTTCATCGATTCGATGAGCGCGCGGTAAGGGGCGGCCGCGCCTTCCAGTGTGTAGACGTGCGCCCCGGCCGACGCCGGACCGGCCACGGTGTCCACCTCCCCGCTCCGGATGGCGTCGAGCGTCGCCGTCGCCTCGGCGAGGCGGGTCTGGAGTTTGGCGACTTCCTGCGAAGTCACCTGCCGCGGCGGACTCGCGGAGCGGGACGTCTTCATAGTGGAGCGATCGGAAGTGGCGGGCACGGCGGGGTGCGATCGGAAGTGGCGGCCGCTCGTAGCGCAGACTGGCAGTCTGCTGTGTCGCCGGCTGGTAGCCGGCCAGGGCGGCGGCGATCCGTTCGCCCTGGAAACATCAACGCCCAGCGGGTTGCCAACCCGCGATACAGCAGACTGCCAGTCTGCGCTACCTCACCCACCGCGCCCGCCGCTTCTGATCGCACCGTCTTCATAGCGCGACCTTGCCCTTCTTGATCAGGTCCAGCTCGACGAACAGTCCGGTGATGTTCGCGAGGCTGCCGATGAACCGGCGCAACGGCGGCGGGAATGAGATGACGAGCGTCGGGGTCGCCACGATCTGGTTCGTGCGCGCCAGGGCAGGCTGCTGATAGATGTCGATCACTTCCAGTTCCACGCGGTCCTTCAGCCCGGTGGCGCACAGCTCGCGGACGTGCAGGATGGCTTTGCGGGAACGGTCCGTGGCCCCTGCCACGAAAAGGCGCAGCAGGAACCCGTCCTTCGACCGGGTGGCCGGCCGCTTCGCCTTGGCCCGTTTCACGGGGATGGCTTCTTTTTCCTTCAAGGTCTTCATCGCGGTGTCTCCGATGCGCGCAGGTCCAAACCGACGAGCACGCGCGCGGTGTCGGAAAGGGTGCCGATGAGGGTGCGCACCGGCTTCGGCAACCGGCGCACCACGGTGGGGATCGCCAGGATCTGGTCCCCCTTGGCGAGCTGGGGCTGTTTCGCCAGATCGATGATGGTGATGCGATAGCGGCCTTTGAGGTAGCTCTCGCAGAACTGCTTCAGGTTCGCGAAGGCCGTCACCGACTTGGACGTCTGGCCCATCACGTAGAGG
>JANNAJ010000260.1:0-3376 GCA_031384285.1 Verrucomicrobiota bacterium | reverse complement strand
TGCAACGCCCACGGCATCTCCGGCTCCGGCGGCATCGGCAAGCTGCTCGTCGAGTCGCTGACCGAGGCGGATCCCAGCGCTTACGTGCGCAGCCTCAGCCCGGACCGCTTCACCGAGAAGGCTTGGGACCGGGACGAAGCCCGCCGCCAAGCCGCGCACGTCTACGAGACCTACTACGGCGTGTGACGGCGGACGATCGGGATGGCACCATCCGTTGGCGATGTTCGGCTTCTGCGTCAGAGCGTTCGCGTGGGTACGTCGGAACCGCAAGACGGCGGCACGCTGAGCGGATCGAAGATCGGGAGATCTGAAGATCGATCCGGCGGGTCTGGAGGCGCCCCATCAGGCCCTCCGGATTTCTGTTTCCGGGAGTGGCCGTCCGTCGGCCCTTGACCGACGGACCCTGCGAGTGCCCGTCGAGCCGCTCGCCAACCTTGGTCTTGGGTGGTGGGCGGTGAGGGATTCGAACCCCCGACCAACTGCGTGTAAAGCAGCTGCGCTAACCGCTGCGCCAACCGCCCATCCCGGGACCGGAAGGCCATATCCGTAGCCGTGAAGACCGCGCGTGGCGACTCCAATTTCCTCCGCGGCCGACGGGGCGCCTATGTTCTCCGGAACCCTTCAGAGCGGCTTGGCCATCGCGGCGGCCAGGCGCGCGGTGAAGGCCTCGGCGGCGTTGTAGCCGGATTGCTTGAGCTTGGTCTGCAACGCGGCGATCTCGATGAGGTTCGCCAGGTCGCGTCCGGGCCGGACCGGGATGGTCATGCGCGGGACCGGCTGGCCGAGCAGGTCGGTGGTCTCCTGTTCGAGGCCGAGGCGGTCCACGTCGTCGTCCGGATGCCACTGCTTCAACATGATGACCAAGTCGATGCGTTTCTCGCGGCGGATGGCGCCGACGCCGAACATCGCGGCCACGTCGATGATGCCGATGCCGCGCACCTCCATGAGGTCGCGGCCGATCTTCTTCGCCGTGCCCATCACGTGGAGGCCGTCCTCGAGATGGAGCAGCACCACGTCGTCGGCGACCAGGCTGGCGCCCCGCTCGAGCAGGCCGAGCACGGCCTCGCTCTTGCCGATGCCGCTCTCGCCCTGGATCACCACGCCGATGCCCTGGATGTCGACCATGCTGCCGTGCAGCTGGCCGCGCGGCGCGAAGAGGTTCTCCAGCGTGAGCGTGGCCCGGCTGATGAACTTCATCGTGATCAGCCCGGTGGTGAACAGCGGCACGTCGTGCGCCTCCGCGGATTCGATGAAGAGGCGTCCCGGCCGCAGGTCGCGGCAGAGCACCATGCAGGGGATGGTATGGCTGAACAGTTCGTCGACGCGCTCCTTCTGCAGGTCGGGCTCGAGCGAACGGAGATAGGCGGTCTCGACGTTCCCGATGACCTGGACGCGTTTCGGCGCGAAGTAGCGCTTGAAGCCGGCGAGCGCGAGCCCGGGGCGGTTGACGGTCGGTTCACGGATCGGGCGCTTCAACCCCACGGCACCGGCCACGAGCTGCAAGCCCAGCTCGACGGCATGACCGTTGTAGAACTGTTGGACGGTGACGGTGGTGGCGGGCATGGCGGAAGCAGCCTCACGCCAGATCCAGCTCGGTGGCAAGCCGACGTCGCAGCGCGCCCAGCCCGGCTGCCGGCATCGTCCCGAGCTTCTTCACGAGGCGGGACAACGACACCGGCTGGACTTGCTGGAGGTGGAAGACGCCGGGGGCGAGGAACGGCAGGCCTGCATCGAACTCCCAACGGTTGCCGCGGATAGCGGTGGTGTGGGGAACGATCACCATCAGCGCCAGTTCATCGTCCGCAGGATAGCGGCTGAGCAGGAGCACCGGACGGGTCTTGGCGGTGTAGCCGAGATCCGCGAGCCAGACATCACCGGGGCTTGGTCGCGGCATCTGCGGCCTCCATCCGGTCGAGCATCCGGAAATTCTCCGCCGCGGCCTGGTCGCAGTCGTCCAAAGTGCGACGGTCCTCTTCCAGGTCGAAGATGAGCCGGGCGATCTCGCGCCGCTCGACCGGCGAAAGTTTGGGGATCTCGGCAGCGATCTCGGCAGCGCTCACAGGGACCTTGTAGGTGTCGGGCGGTTGTTTGGCAACGTGCCGCCTCAGAGGTTGAACTCCGGTCCGAGATAGATTTCCCGGGCCTTCGGGTCGTTCGCCAAGAACTCGGCCGAGCCCTCGATCAGCACCTTGCCCTTCACGATGATGTAGCCGCGGTCGATCAGCTTCAGCATCTCGCGGGCGCTGTGGTCGGTGATGAGGATGCCGAGGCCGCGGTCGCGCAGCCGGCGGAGGATCTTCTGCACCTCGTAGACGGCGATGGGGTCGATGCCGGCGAACGGCTCGTCGAGCAGCAGCATCTTGGGGCTGGTGACGAGCGCCCGGGTGATCTCCAGCCGGCGCTTCTCGCCGCCGCTGAGCTGGTAGGCACGGCTCTTGGCCAACGACGCGAGATCGAGCTCGTCGAGCAGGTAGTTCAGCCGGACGGCGCGCTCGGTGCGGTCGCCCTCGCAGGTCTCGAGGATGGCGAGGATGTTCTGCTCCACCGTGAGCTTGCGGAAGACGCTCGGCTCCTGCGTGAGATAACCGATGCCAAGCCGGGCCCGCTGGTGCATCGCCAGACCGGTGATGTCCCGGTCGCCGAAGGTCACCTTGCCCTCGTCCGGCCGCACGAGCCCGACGGCCATGTTGAAGCTGGTGGTCTTGCCCGCGCCGTTCGGACCGAGCAGCCCGACGATCTCGCCGGCATCGACGTGGATCGACACGCCGTCCACCACGCGCCGGCCCTGGTACGCCTTGGCGAGGCCGGCGACGGTCAGGAGGCGCCGGGCTTCTTTGGCCGCGGCGGGCTGCGGTGCGTTCGGTTTGCGGCTCACTTCACGGAAGGGGCGTTGGTCTTCCCGGACAGGCCCTTCAACATCTCGGCCTTGAAGGTCATGTGGAAGCCGTTGGTCGCGACGAAGCGGCCCCGGGCGCGGTCGAACGTCAGCAACGGGCCGCTGAACGCGCCATCGGCGGTCACCACCTTGGGCAGCCCCGTCGCCGCCGATCCGGTGAGCGTGACGGTGTTGTCCGTGCCGTTGAACACGGCCTGGAACGCCGTCGCGTGCGCGAGTCCTCCCGGCTTCACCGCCCGGGTCACCGAGTTGGTGGTGGGCGGCATCACGATGGCCATGACCACGTTCGTCGTGGCGATGATGCGGTCGGGCCGCGGCTTGCCGTTGGCGTCGGGCGTCTGCGCGACCTGCATGTCGTCGCAGGTCAGGTCCAGCACGCCGGGATAGACGAGATGGACGTCGCCCCAGAAATGCCAGTTGCCGTTCTTCTGCTCGATGATGCCGTGGGCGGCGTCGAGCGAACCTTCGGGCAGCGGCAGG